>CANNLB010000173.1 GCA_947505565.1 Acidobacteriota bacterium
GAGCGAAAGGTCAAAGGCTTTGGCGGCCGGGGAGGTCAGCAGGCGATGGGCGTTGTCGAGCGAGTTGAGGAAGCTCTCTTTCTGGTGGTCGCTGCCCCGCTGTACCGGGGAGGCTGCGAGCATTTTGCGATAGAGTTCGCGACGGCCGGCAAAGCGGGATTGGCCGAGAAGTTGGTTGGGCCGGGTGACGGCCACGGCTTCACGGGGGTCAACGACGTGGAAAGGGCCGTATTCGGCGCCCAGGAAGCCGGCGGTGTGGAAGGCCTTGACGGCGTCAGATTCGCCACCGATTTCGAGGTTTTGACCGATGGAGAGGAAGGCCGGGATGTCTGGATTCTTCTTGCCCAGCGTCCGGGCGACGAAGGCACCGAAGTGGGGGCAGGCGACCGATTGGGGTGGAGTGTAGCCGGTGTGCCAGTGGAACTGGTGGCGGGAGTGCAGGATGAAGCCGAGGTCGCCGACGCGGTGGGAACGAATCAGGGTGCCGCGGTCGAGGACGCTGGCGACGCGCTCAAGGCCTTCAGAGATTTGGACGCCGTCGATGGCGGTGGGGATTGGCTTAAAGGTGGAAAGAACGCGGTCGCTGGGGAGGCCGGATTCATAGGGGGTGTAGCGTTTGGGGTCGAAGGTTTCCGTCTGCGCCATGCCCCCGGCCATCCAAAGGAGGATCATGCTGTCCGCGGTGCCGGAGCGGGGGGCGGCGAGGAGGCGGGGGTTGTTGCCTTGCAGGGCGGCGAGGGTGGCGGCGACGCCGTGACGGACGAAGAAGCGACGATCAATCGACATACTGAAACTCCGGGTGGTTGAGCAAGATCCAGAGCAGGTCTTCGACTTCGGCTGTCTGGGCGAGTTGGCGCTCGGCGGAAACGGGGGCGCGACCGAGGGTCTGCCAGAAGAGGTCGTCGATGAGCGCGGCGGGCTTGCGACGGGGGACGGGCGGGGCGTCCGTGATGCGGGAGAGCAGGTTGCGGTCCGGCGCCGCGGGGAAGATGTAGCCGCGGACGGCGCTGTTGATATCGCTCTGTTTGCCGCTGGAATCGAGTTCGAGGAAGCCGGAAAGGCGGTGGGCGCCGGGGGGAAGGGAGACCTTGACGGGAGTTCCTAATTTGCCCGCAGCAACTTTGAAGGGTAGTCCGTCGAGTTCGAGGTTCGACCAAGTAACGACGGTGCGGTCGGGATCGAAGCTGCCTATATCGTCGACGAGGAGATAGAGGGCTTCCGAATTCGTTTTGATATCGAAGGGCTTCCTGCCTTCCCTGCGAAGGCCGAAGCTATCCCAAAGGCTAGCCGGTGCTTCCGGCAGCATGCCAACGAGCCGCTGGGCGCCGCGACGGAGTTGCTGATGAAGGGTCGAGCCGTTGACGAGTTCGAGAGCTTGGAGAGTCGCGCTGTCGGTGTTCCGGGTGGTCACGACTTGATCGCGGATGGGGCGACCGAGGGCACGGGTGAGTTCCGTCGAGCGGAGTTCCCATTCACGGGCGTAACGGGCGGAGGAATCGGCTTGAATGACGCGCCATTCGCCGGTGATCGCGGAGAGGGTATCGACGATCTGTTCCGCGGTGAGGCGGCGGGGGACAGGGCCGCGGAATTTCGAAGTGGAATTCTCGACGGCGGGCTGTTGCCAAGCACTACTGGTAAGGACTAGTTTGACGAGGCGATGGATATCGTAGTCACGGGCGAAATCGACGGCGAGCCAGTCCAGGACATCGGCGTTAAAGGGCAGGGCGTCCATGTCGTCGACGGGTTCGACGATGCCTCGCCCGAAGAGTTTCGCCCAAACGCGGTTGACGAATGTCCGGGCGAGGCGCCCGTTCTGGGGGCTCGTGAAAAGGGCGGCGGCATCGGCGCGGCGATTGGGGCCAACGGGGGGACCGACCGAGGGAAAGAGGAATTCAGGGCCGACCTTTTGCCCGGTCTTGATGTCGCAGCGATAGAGTTCGAGTTCGCGCTCCTCACTAAAAAGCGCGGCCATTCCGTAGCTCTGCTTCAACTTGTACTTGTTGATGAAGGAGTCGTGGCAACTGGCACATTTCAGATTGACGCCGAGGAAAACTTGGGCGGTATTTTGGGCGGCTTGGATCATGGGGCGCTGGCTGGCGTTGACGTCGCCTCTCCAGTTGATGCCGAGCAGGAAACCTTCGGGGGAATCTGGGCCGACGGGGTTGACGAGTTCACGGACCATTTGGTCATACGGCATGTTCGCGTTGAGCGCTTTGACGAGCCAGGGACGGATGGTTTTTTCGCCGCCGTGGTAGGCGCGAAGATCGTCGCGGAGAAGATCATTCCAGAAACTGATCCAGTGGCCGGTGACCATTTTGCGATCGGCCAGGAGGGTATCGACGAGTTTGGGCCGATTGCCGTCAAAGGCGCGGAACTGGTCGGGCGTGGGGGTGATGCCCCAAAGATCGAGATAAACTCGGCGAACAAAGGAGGCGTCGGAGATGTCGGGCTGCCATGTCATGCTGCGATCGAGAAGCTTGTCGATGGGATTGGGCCGGGGGCTGTTCGGCACCTCGACCGAGCGAGGTTCGAGCGGAGCCTGCCAGCCGGAGGGACCTTGTTTAGAAACATCCGTCCAGGGCAGGTCCGCTTTCACCCAAGCTTCCAAAATGGCGATCTGTTTTTCGTCGAGGCCCTTGCCAGACGGGGGCATGGGCAGGCCGAGTACGCCCTTGACACGAGGCACGATGTCGGCCTTGGCCCGGAGTGCGCCGGCGCGGGTTTCGAAAGACAACCCGGCCTGCGGGGTCTTGCCACTGTGGCAGCCGAGGCAGCGGGCCGCGAGGATCGGGTGGACTTCGGTAGCGAAGTCCACCGCCGTCAGGGGCAGAGCGACGAAAAACAGGAACCAACGCATGGTTATGGCTAAACCTTAACCCATTTCTGCTTTTTGGCCGATTCGGCGACTTTTTCGAGCAGGATCATGCCGCGGAGACCGTCTTCGAAGGTCGGGTACTCAACGGGGACGGAGGGGTCGGCGATCTTCTGGTAGAAGCGCTTGTAGAGGGCCTTGTGGGAGTCGTCGTAGCCCTCGCTGTGGCCACCGGGGAGTTCGGCGTAGGCGGCGGCTTTGGGATGGAGCAGCGAGCCGTCCTTCACGATGAGCTGGTTGGGGGTGTTGCGATGGCCGATCCAGAGACGGTCAGGCTCTTCCTGATTCCATTGCACGCCGGCTTTGGTGCCGTAGATTTCGAAGGCGAATTTGTTCTTACAGCCGGCGGCGACCTGAGACACGGTGAAGGCACCGCGGGCACGATCGCCGAGGCGGAGCATGACGGCGCCCCAGTCGTCGGTCGTGATGGCGACGTCTTCGTAGTCGTTCGGCTTGAGCTTTTTGCCGGCGAAGGTTTGGACGGCGACCTTCGGCTTTTTGCGGGTCTTATGGAACGTGGCTAGGTCGGCGCAAACGCTAGTGATGGGCAGCGCGGTGAGGTGCTGGATCATGTCCATCCAGTGGGATCCGATGTCGCCCATGGCGCGGAGTTCGCCGTTGCGGTCGGCCTCGATGCGCCAGTTGAAATCGGTTTCGTAGAGGAGCCAGTCCTGGGAGTAGGTGCCCTGGACATGGAGGATTTCGCCGAGTTCGCCGGATTCGATGATGCGGCGGACGTGTTGGACGACGGGGTAATAGCGCAGGTTGTGGCAGACCGCGTTCGGTAGGTTTTTTTTGGCGGCGAGGGCGACCATTTTCTTGGCTTCGGCGGAGGTGACGGTGAGCGGCTTTTCGCACAGGACGGCCTTGCCGGCTTCGAGGGCGGCCATGGACATCGGGAAGTGGAGCGAGTTCGGGGTGAGGACGTGGACGGCGTCAATGGAGGGGTCCGCCAGAAGCGTCTTATAATCCCCAGTGGAGCGTTCGACCCCCATTTCGGCCGCGAACTTCTTGGCCGAAGCGTCCGAGGAGCCGGCAACGGCAACGACTTCGACGTGGCCCAAGCGGCGGATGCCTTCAATGTGTACCCGGCCCATGAAGCCGGTCCCGATAATCGCGGTGGTCACTTTTTTCATATGATCACTTTATCTTAACTGGGCTATGCTGTTAATGAGTTTGCCATGAAGGTTAAGATTCGCTTGGCCAAGGGCCCGCACGTCAAGCGGGAGGGAACACGGAACCAGCGCCTCGCGCTCGGCAGCGCTGCGCTCCTCACTCCATTTTCGCTCATGGCGTTTGTGTTGGGGGTTTGGCGGCTGGCAGCGGATATGAACTGGGCGAAAGAGTTTGCGTTCACCGAAGGCCCACTTTCCCATTGGCAAGTTTGGATGGCGGCTGGCTTTATTTTGCAGGTGGCCGCGGTTCTTCTAAACCGCTACGGAAATCCTTCCGCCGAATAGGAACCCGATCGGTCTGCCGCGCGTCTGTACAGCCGTACGCCTGCTGCTATGCTTAGAGGGTAAATGGGCTCCTTTAATCGCTCTTTTTCGTCTGGTCCGTCCTCGTCGGGGTTAGTGACCTCGGGAGTGAAGCGGCTGTTGATTTGCAACACTGCTATTTTTGTCTTGACGCTACTGGCTCGCGCATTTGCTGGATTGCAGTTTCAACCGCTGAAGCTGATTCCGCTAGACGTTTTTTCCGGTGCGGTGTGGCAGCTGGTGACGTACCAGTTTTTGCACGACACCAACGGATTCCAGCATATTTTGTTCAACATGGCGTCGCTGTTTTTCATGGGCCCGATGCTCGAAAGCAGTTGGGGCACGGCGCGTTTTTTGAAGTACTACCTGCTGAGCGGGATCGGCGCGGGGATCGTGGTTTGCTTGGCGAGCGTTCCGTTGGGTGCGATGGAATCGGCGACGATTGGCTGCAGCGGCGCGATTTTCGGTCTGATGATCGCCTATGGGGTGCTGTTCCCCAACATTTTGTTTTTTGGCGCTGTGCCAGCGAAGTATTTTGTAATGATTTTTGGGGCCATCAGCCTGTTGGGTTCTATTGCGATGGACGGTTCGCGGGTGAGCTATGTGGCCCACCTCGGGGGGTTGGCGACTGGGTGGGTGCTGATTCGAACCGGATTACTGAAGAAATTGGGCGGCAAGCCGGGCGCGGCGTGGGATCCGATGAGCGCGCTCCGCCAGCAGTATAAAGAGTGGAAGTTGCGGCGGGCTCGGAAGAAATTCCAGGTTTATATGAAGCAGAAGAGTGGCCGCGACCCGTTCGACATTCAATAGGAGTAAATTGATCTTCATGCGCAATCGGCTATCGCTTCTCGCTTTCGTCTTCTTCCTTTCTTTTTCGGTGGTCTGGAGCCAGCAGGGTCCCGGCTCGACCGGCTCGGAGACGAAGGCCAAGCCGCGCAAGAAGTCTGGGGACGGGGCACCGGTCGAAGAGCCGAAGCAGGAGAAGATTCCGTCGAAGTTCTCAAAGAAAGACGGCGATGTGCTGCCGAACGGGCTGCCTACGTTTAAGAGCGACGTATCGACGGTAAACGTCGACGTGGCCGTGCTCGATAAGAACGGTCGATTCATTCCGAACATTCCCAAGGGCAATTTTCGCGTGATTGAAGATGGGGTGCCGCAGAACATCGGCGGCTTTAATATGGGCGAAGCGCCGATGACGGTCTGCTTGGTGATTGAATTCTCGAATCTGTACCAGCAGTACTGGTCGAGCGGTTGGTATGAAACCCTTCAGGCCTCGTACGGCTTCTTGGAAACGTTGAAGCCGGAAGACTACGTGGCCGTCGTTGCCTACGATTTGCGGAGCGAGATTCTGAGCGATTTCTCGACCGATAAGCGCAAGGCCTACGAAGCGATGCAGCGGTTGCGGATTGCGGCGTTCAGCGAGAGTAATCTTTATGACGCGCTTACCGATACGGCCGACCGGATGTCGACCATCGAAGGCCGGAAAGCGATCGTGGTGATTGCCAGCGGTGTCGATACGTTTTCGAAGCTTACGTTCGATAAGACCAGAAAGTCGCTCCAGCAAAGCGGGGTGCCAATCTACGCGATTGGGATTATGCAAGCGCTGCGGGAATGGCTCGACGCCCGCGGCGGAATGGGTGCGATTCAGCGTCTCGACTTCCTGCAGGCGGATAATCAGATGCGAACGTTCGCTCGTGAAACCGGCGGGCAATCCTACTTCCCGCGTTTCTTTGGTGAATTCCCGAACATCTACCGGGCGATTCATGAAGCACTACGCAGCCAATACTCGATTACCTACGCTTCCAGCAACCAGGTTAAGGACGGCAAATTCCGCAAGATTGCAGTGCAACTCGTCAATCCGGCCACCAACGAACCCTTGCGGATCGTCGATGAAAAGGGCAAACCGATGAAGTACACCGTCATCGCCAAACCCGGTTACAACGCGCCCAAAGAAGTCGAATAGTCAAGCGAAACAACTAGCGCGTTTTGTGCTCGATAGAAGCTCGTTGACAGCGGGTTTACAGGTCTGATACCTTCGCATGGTCT
>CANNLB010000174.1 GCA_947505565.1 Acidobacteriota bacterium
GGATTTGAAGAATTTGAAGAACGAATTGGGCAAACATACGGCTCAGGTGCTGGCGAATACCCCGTATCGGGATGAGCAGTTAGCACGGGCGAAAGAGCCGCTGGAGCCGTCGGTGGTTCCGTCCGAGGTGGGGGTGGGTTCGCCGATTGAACATATCGTCTACATTTTAAAAGAGAATCGCACGTACGACCAAGTTTTCGGAGATTTGAAGCAGGGGAACGGAGACCCGCGGATGACCATTTTCGGATGGAACGTGACGCCGAATCAGCATCGGATGGCCGAGCAGTTTGTGTTGTTCGATAACCTGTATTGCGACGGCGAGGTGAGCGTGGACGGGCACTCCTGGTCGAATTCGGCGTATGCGACGGACTTTAATGAGAAGCTGTGGCCGATTACCTACGGTGGGCATTCGAAAGCGGGCATTTCGAATGCGTATGTGCCGAGCGCGGGGCACTTGTGGGATTTGGCGAAGGCCAAGGGGCTGACGTATCGGAGCTATGGGGAGTACGCGACGCGGGCGAGCGATGGGACGACGATGGACGCGGCACCGGGTGTGGGCAATTTGTACGGGCACGTGTCGCCGAAGTTTAAGCTGCCGGGGATGCGGGATCCGGAGAACGCGAAGGTGTTTTTGGAAGAGTTGGATGCGTACGAGAAGAACTTCGGTTCGACCGAGCCGGGCAAGCGATTGCCGAATTTTAGTGTGATGAGTTTGGGGGAGAATCATACTCAAGGCACGCGACCGGGGGCTCCGACTCCGCAGGCGGCGGTGGCATCGAACGACTATGCGCTGGGGATGATCGTGGACCGGTTGTCGCATTCGCCGTACTGGGCGAAGACGGCGATTTTTGTGATTGAAGACGATGCGCAGAATGGTCCGGACCATGTGGATGCGCGGCGGACGACCGCGCTCTTGATCAGCCCGTACACGAAGCGGAAGATGGTGGATAGCACGCTCTATACGACGTCGTCGATGGTGCGGACGATGGAGCTACTGCTGGGTTTGCCGCCGATGAGCCAGTACGACGCGGCGGCGACCCCGATGTATGCCGCGATGGGGACGAAGGCGGACCTGACGCCGTTCACGCATGAGAAGGCGCGGATTGATTTGGACGCGAAGAACACGGCATTGGCGTGGGGGGCGAAAGAGTCCATGGCGATGAATTTGGACATATACGACGCGGCACCGATGCTGGGTTTGAACGAGATTATTTGGAAGAGCGTGCGCGGCGCAAAGAGTGAGATGCCGCTACCGATTGCCCGGATCCACTTCCGCAAATAGGCGGCGCAGGCCGAGGGCTTGTTGTTGCCAGAAGCCCCGGCCATAGTCCTGCTGGTCGTCGATCCCGGTAGGGGGATAGAGGCGCGAGAAGTCAGCGGTGCCGAAAAGGATATCCCAGAGCGGGAAGACGGTGGCGAGGTTGCAGGTTTGGTTGTGGTGCAGGGCGTGGTGGGTGCGGTGAAAGAGCGGACTGACGAGGAGACGATCTCCGAGGCGGCCAAAGCTCATGCGGATGTTGGCGTGGGCCAGGCTTTCGAGCGCTCCGGTGGCGAGGGTGACGGCTAAGTACTGGGCCGGCGGGACGCCGATGGCGAGCGCTAGCAGGGCCCGGAGGAGGGCCGCGATGGCTTGGCCGAGGAGGTGCTCGCGTTCGTCGGACCAGAACGTCATTTGCCGTTGCGAATGGTGGACGCTGTGGAGGGCCCACCATCGGCGGAAGGAATGTTCGCCGCGGTGTCGCCAGTAGTCGAGTAGATCGAAGAGAAGGAGGTAGGCGACGAGGGCGAGCCACGTTCGGTTTTGGAGGGCGGGGATGAGGTCTTCGAGGTTAGGGGGGATGATGTCGTGGAGGCGGAGGGCGGCGTGGAGCGCATCGACGGCGGGTTGGAGGACGATGAAAAAGAAGATGGGTAGGATGCCGAGGCGCGCGAGGAGGGTATAGACGACGTCGACGTGGGTGGCGTCGTGGTTCTCCGGCCGTTCGACGGGGAAGAGGGCTTCGAGAGGGCGGAGGAGCGCCCAGAGGACGATGACTTCGACGGCACCGAGAAGGAAGAGTTCGGACCATTCGTAGGAGAGCTCCGCCCAGGCCATTAGATCGCAGCGGAAGAGCAGGGGCTGGAGAAGTTGGGCGTAGAGCCACGAATGCAATTGGGTGAAACGTTCTACCATCAGTGCTTAATTCCAGTTTAGCCGCTTACAATAGCGGAAGCGATGAAATTGAAGGCAGTGATTACGGCGGCCGCGCCTGGACAGCGGCATATCTTGTACCAGACGTTGGCGGCGACCGAAGACCGGCGGCCGACGATGGGGGCGTTTCTGCTGGAGTTAATCGCGGGGGCGGCGGATGAAATCGGGATTATAATTCCGGCCGGAGACCGGGCGGCATTTGAAGCGCTGTTTGCGGGAAGCGGGCGGCGGATTACGCTGATCGAACAGAGCGAGGCGCGGGGGTATTCGCACGCGATCTACCAAGCGCGGGAGTTCGTCGGCGATGCGCCGTTTCTGCATCTGGTGGGCGACCATTTCTACTTGGCGGATCAGGGACCGGTGAGCCAGTTGACGGCTGAGTTGGTGGCGATTCACGAGGCGGAAGGGTGTAGCGTGAGCGCGGTGCTGCCGACGCGGGAAGGGTTACTGCCTTATTTTGGAGCGGTAGGCGGAACGGCGCTGGGCGACCATCTGTATCAGGTGGAGACGGTGCTCGAAAAGCCGACCCCGACACAGGCGGAGCGGGAGTTAGTGGCGGCTGGTCTACGGCAGGGGCAGTACCTTTGCTTTTTCGGGATTCATTTGTTTTCGGCTGGGTTGATGGAAATTCTGCACGAGCATTACGTGGCGGCGGGGGCATTGCCGCCGTTGTCACAGGCGCTACAGTTGCTGGCGCGGCAGGAGCGCTATCTGGCCAAAGTGTTACCGGGGCGGCGGTTTGATTTGGGGAGTAAATATGGGTTACTGCAGGCCCAGTTGGCTTTGAGTTTACGAAGCGAGGATCGGGAAGAGATTTTGACATTGATGCTGGAGTTGACCGCGCGATGACGTTGGTAGACCGGATCGTGAACGGGACCCATGAGCCGTTAGAAGAATGGGCGGCGGGCAAGACGCTGGAAGAGTTAGTGGCGGGCGCGGGTCAGTTGGAGGCGTTTCGCCGGGACGCGACGAACTTGTATGCACGGGTGCGGGCGCTCGTTTTTTTGTCGACGCTGCATCGGTTTTACATCAGTGCGGCGGCGCGGGGTACGGCGTTGATTCCGTACGTGGCGATTGAACAGATTCGGGACCGCCGGTTCGAGCAGGCGGTGGCGGAGTTGTTGGGTACGGGGGAGACGAGCGGGGCGTTGAGCAGTGCGTTGGCGACGGCGTATCGGGGGCTGGCGTTTGAAACGCTGGCGGACCAGGTGCGCCAGAGCGTCCGGCGGTTTCCGGGTAATCAATGGATGTTTCGGACGGGGCACGTCGGCGATTATCCGCTGCGTTTGCATGACGAACTGCGAACGGCGGGGCCGTATCCGCTGTTGCACGAAACGACGCCGGTACGGATGGATTTGACGCATAGCGCGTGGAGCGATATTTTCTTTTTGGCGATGGATTATCCGGAAGGTGCGCGGGTGATCAACATCTCCGTCGACCTATCCGTACGGGGGAGTGGGGAGGTGCCGCGTCCGCCGGTGGAGGGTTTTCTGCGGGTGATTGATGAGCCGGTGCTGCGTTTGGTGAGCGTGGACCTGGGCGCGTCGACGGATGTGACGACGCTGGAGGAGGTGTTCGACTTTGCGCGGGATTATTTAGGTCTATTGAAGGCGGCGGTGATTGCGAGCGGCTTGATTCCGGCGGGGTTGGAGGGGAGCGGGCAGAAGTTAGAGGCGGTGTTGGGGCGGTTGATTGGACGGCCTGGAAGCGGCATTGAAATCGTCAGCCAGGTGAACGATATTCCGAAGGGGAGCCGGTTTGCGGTGAGCACGAATCTGCTGGCGTGCTTGATTTCGCTGTGTATGCGCGCGACGCGGCAGATCAGCGCGTTGACGGGACCGCTGGAAGAGGTGGACCGCCGGCAGGTGGCGGCCCGGGCGATTTTGGGTGAATGGTTGGGCGGGAGCGGAGGGGGTTGGCAGGATTCGGGGGGCGTGTGGCCGGGGATCAAGCTAATTGCGGCCGAGGTGGCGACGGTGGGGGATCCGGAGTTTGGGGTGAGCCGGGGTCGGTTATTGCCGCGGCACCGGGTGATGGAGGAGGTGCCGGCAGCGGCGCGGCGGCGGTTGGAGGAGTCGCTGGTGCTGGTGCATGGCGGGATGAGCCAGGACGTGGGCCCGATTCTGGAAATGTGTACGGAGCGATATCTGCTGCGGAGTGGAAAGGAGTGGGCGGGTCGGCAGGAGGCGGTTCGGTTGCTCGATGAGTTAGAGGCGGCGCTGCGGGAGGGCGACGTGCAGCGTTTGGCGGGGCTGACGCAGGTCAACTACGATGGTCCGATCCAGGCGATTATTCCGTGGGCGGGGAATGCGTACACCGAAGCTTTGATTGCGCGGTGCCAGGAGCAGTTTGGCGGGCAGTTTTGGGGTTTTTGGATGTTGGGCGGGATGAGCGGCGGCGGGATGGGGTTTGTGTTTGACCCGGCGGCGCGGGGTCGGGCACGGGAGGCGATGCCGGAGATTCTGCGGGAAACGAAGCGAGGGATGGAGGCTAGCTTTCCGTTCGCGGTGGAGCCAGTGGTTTACGACTTCGCGATCAATGAAAACGGGACGATGGCGGAGTTGCGACGTGGCGAGGAGGCGCTCGTGAGCGCGCCTTACTATTTGCTGCGGGCGCCGGGTGAATTGCGGCAAACGGCGGGGCAGTTAACGGCCGAGCGACGGAGCGAATTGACTCGATTCGCGCGGCACCATCGAGACCAGACGGAGGCGCTTTTTGAGCGGATGATTCCGCGGGAGGTGGAGGCGGTGACCGGGGCGGGGCAGGGGTTGGCTGCGTTGCTGGCGGCAAACGGGTTTGACGCCGAGGCGCATGAGCACTTGCGGGCGGACTATCGGGCGAACCGGGTGGGCTTGGCCCAGAACCGGTTGGCGGTTAACACGTTGATTGAAGACGTGCGGGCGGAGCACGTGGGGACGGTTACGGGGCGGGAGGTTCGGGCGGGTGCGGAGGCTTTGCGAGCGGGCCGGTTGGCGATGGTGACGATGGCGGGCGGGGTGGGGAGCCGATGGACCAAGGGCGCGGGGGTTGTGAAGGCGCTGCATCCGTTTCATCGGGTGGGTGGGCGGTATTGGAGCTTTTTGGACATCCAGCGGGAGAAGGCGCGGCGGGCGGACGTGCCACATGTGGTGACGACGAGTTACTTGACGTACGGGCCGATTGCGGCGACCGGGGCGCGGGTATCGGCGGGAAAGAGCATTGGGTTGCGCATGGTGCCGACGGTGGCGGATTTGCGTTATCTTTGGGAGGTTGTGCCGCAGCAGCAGTTAGACGCGCAGAAGCAGAAAGTAAGAGAGAGTGGGCGGGCGAGTTTGTTGCAATGGGTTCGCCAAGCGGGCGAGGCGAGCGACTATACGGATAATGTGGCGTCGCAGTGCATTCATCCGGTGGGGCATTGGTACGAGTTGCCGAACTTACTGAGGAACGGGACGTTGCGCGAGTTAATTACGGAGCGGCCTGGCTTGCAGTACCTGTTTCTGCATAACATCGACACTTTGGGCGCAACCCCGGCGGCGGAGTTGCTCGGCGAGCATATTGCCAGCGGGGCGGGGATGACGGTGGAGGTGATTGGGCGGCAGTACGATGACCATGGAGGCGGGCTGGCGCTGGTGGATGGGAAGCCTCGGCTAGTGGAAGGGTTGTGCTTGCCGGATGAGCGGATTGAGTTTGGGCTTCGGTATTACAATACCGGGAGTTACTGGATCACGATTGACGATTTGTTGCGGACGTTTGGATTGACCCGCGCGGAGTTGGCAGACGATGCCAAAGCGGCGATGGCGGTGCGCCGGACGGCGCAGCGGATGCCGAGTTACGCGACGATTAAGGAAGTGAAGAAACGCTGGGGCCGGGGGCAGGAAGATGTGTTTCCGGTGGTGCAGTTCGAGCGGCTGTGGGGTGATATGACGGCGCTGGAAGAGTTAGGATGCCGGTATGTCGAAGTCAGTCGCCAGCGGGGGCAGCAGTTGAAGGACGTGGCGCAGTTAGACGCCTGGGTGCGGGATGGCTCGGCGGCGGCGGTAGAGGCGATGCTGCGTTAACGGCGGCGGAGCGTATTGACGCGGGGTGGACTGATGCGGGGAGCGCTGATTCGGGGCGGGTTGACGCGAGCCGCCTGCAGGCGGGGGGCGTTCACTCTGGGTGGGTTGACGCGGGGGGCGGTGAGCCGTGGTGCGTTGACTCTG
>CANNLB010000175.1 GCA_947505565.1 Acidobacteriota bacterium
AGCGCCGCCGCCGAGAGGTTCAGCTGGGCCACCCACTGCTCGCGCCAAGTTGCGACGTACCATGCGGTCTCACCAATTGTGGCCAGTGCCCCAAGATTAGTGATGCCGCGACATCTACTCCTGTTATCGGGCTTCCTCGCTTGGTTCGACCGGGCGGACCCGGATTTCCTTCCAATAAATTCATACTAGGAATCCTTGGCAATGTCGGCTGTCCCTGCCTAAGCCGTTGACTGTAGGGGGAATCCACAGAAACGCAAATCCATCCTGCGGCAAGACGAGGGGCGTTCATCATGGCGAAGTGCTCTGCCCCTTTTCTCGCCGGGCTGTCGTACCCAACTTCGCAACTAGGGAGTCACGTGTGGTGATACCCAACCGGGCCAACGCCGACGCCCTGGCCGCTAACGGGCCGTAGTGTAGGAAGACCAGCAATGGGAGCACACTTGCGTTCGGCCTCAATCAAGGCCAGGAACCGGATTCTGAATCAGGCGACAGTCGTTCACTGCCACGACCGAACCGCCCCGTGCAATCTCCAACGGCGAACAGGCTCCGACGATCTCGGCGGTAAGGCCGGTGGGCCACCGCGCCCTTCCACAAAGCCATCCCAATCAAACTCCGCCGTTAACCCTTCGCCATCGACGACGAGCAGCAACAGAGTGCCCTGTCCAGACCGCTCCGTGAACTAGTCGACAGCCCACTTTCCCGCCGCCGCCCGCTCATTCGCCGCGAGTCCATCAAGGTTGCACCTATGGAGGCAACCCCCAATTGATCAGCAACTGCGAGGTTTGCGAGAACCACAATTGGAATTAGGGTCCCCGTCAGGCCCGTCCTGTATTGGATAAGAGTCAACGCTGGGTCTCGAAAACCGGGTATGCTACACATATCGGTGTTGCGAACTACTCTCTTCCTGCTTTCCTTTGCCGCGCTGCCAGCCGCGGCGCAGCCAATCGTCGGCGGAGTTGTCAACGCCGCTGACTATACGGCGGCCGTCGCGCCCGGCTCCTTGATCGCCGTCTTCGGCAGCGGTCTGGCCGCGTCCACCAGCAGCGCTTCCACCACTCCCTTGCCGACCTCCATCGAGAGAACCTCCGTGGAGGTCAATGGCCAGGCGATTCCTCTCTTCTTCGTCTCCGCCGGGCAGATCAACGGGCAGATGCCGTTTGGCCTCAGCGGGACGGTTGCGGTTCGGGTGCGAACAGCGTTGGGCCTCAGTCCGGCGGTCAATCTGGCCGTAAGCCCCTCCGCCCCCCGGCTCTTCACGAAAACGATGGATGGGAAAGGGGATCCGATCCTGGTCCACGGGGCGGATTGGAGCATGGTGACGGCAGCGTCCCCGGCGCAGGCCGGTGAGTTTTTGATCCTCTTTCTGACCGGTCTCGGCGCCGTCAGCCCCGCCATTCCAGCCGGCACGCCCGGTGGCGATAACGCAGCCAACGGTCCGCTCAATCAAGTCGCGGCCGGCGCGGTCACCGTGGCTTTTGGCGGCAAGGCCGCCACCGTTGTCTTTGCGGGATTGGCTCCGGGCTTCGCCGGGCTGTACCAGATCAATTTCCAAGTCCCCGCAGCCGCCACAGGCGGCACGGTGGTCGTGGCCACACGGGACGGCGCGACGTCGGATACGACGGCCCTCGCCGCCCCCTCGCGCGTCACCGTATCGGTGGTCGCCGAACAGACGGTCGGCGCGCAGAAGTTCGGCTCTTCCAGTAAGTTGAATGTCGCCTGGGGCGCGCCCGCCTACACCGTCGATCACTATGAGGTGACGGCTTCCGAATCGCTCCAGGGTACGGTGGTTACCAGTAGCGGGAAGACTCTGTCGGCGACGTTGATCGGGTTGAAAGCGGCCACCGCCTATGCCGTCACGGTGAAGGCGTGCGCCGATGCGCCCTGCCGCCAAAGCGGCGCGGGGAGCCCTGTCAGCGGCACCACGGCAACCGAGTATTGGCAGCTGAAAGGCACCGGCAACACCACGGCCGGTCTCTCGAAAATCGTCAGCGATGGCAACGTGCGGATCAGCGCAACACGGTTCGGACCGGAAGCCGGTGCCGTCACCGCCAATCGGATCCAGCTCTACTATGGGCCGATGGGAAGCGGACTCCAGGCGCTGAGCACTGCGATCACAAATGCGCCTACCAGCGCCACCGACCCCGCTAGCTATCTCAGCTTTACCGGAAGTGGCATCCGGACGGGGTTGATCACCCCGTCCCCCGCCGCTCCACTCGTCGAAACGGTCGCCACAGGCCAGGGCGTTCCCATGTCCAGCGGAAAAGTGCGACTGTTCTTTGAAGCGCAGGGGGCGGACCGCAAGACACGGATCTACTCCATCGATAGCGTGGATGGGTTCACCGGACAGGATTTCAATAGCGGCTCGGCCACTACCTGCTCCACCACCGCCGACTACTCCACCGGCGGCGGTTGCTCCTTCACTCCCCTGATTGGCGTGGAAGGGGACAGCACCCGGGCCAACGCAAAAATCCTCAACGCCCGCCAGCATAAAGTGGGGTTTCCCACCCAGACGGACTGGCGGTGGAACGGAGCAGCGGGAACCTTCATGGTGTTCACCACGGGCACGGTTACCGGTTGCGACCTTGGCGGCAAGAATCACGGCTATGCCGTTTGGGATGGCGCTCAATGGAATGTGCAGTATGCCGCCGACGGGTGCCCGAAACTGTTCCTGAACGTCCAGGCCGCCTTTCCCATGCATGTGGGCGGGTCGCGGTACAAGCTTTACTATGGTGACCCCTCCATCACCACGGGCAAAGGGTCAAGCAATCTGCCGTTCCTCGGTCCAAAGAAGCTGATCTACTCCGATGGCACCGCCAGCGGTGCCCTGGATCGCGTAGATTTTGAAGACTGGGAGCGCCAGTCCCTCGCCCGTGACGTGGCCTTCCTCTGGCCCAATGGCGACAAACTAAACGATGCTGCGGAAGGGTACATCGACGATTATCACTTCCTGGCGCCAACGGGAAATCTCGATCTGCAAGTCATGTATCTGGCCATCACCAATGGCACAGAGGTGCCTTTTGGCTCGGCGGCCGTGCTGTTGAACCCTTAGAATAGGGCGCTCTGGTACAAAATCAGCGGCGTAGGCGAAGATGGGAGAATGTCCCGCTTCGATCCAGTTGAAAAGCGGTTCGCCCGGTGCGGGTCAAGAACTTTGAGACACTCGGCCAAATAATGTAGTGAGTCTTCCTTGTTTTTGTGGCCGGTGAGTCGGGCTTGTTGATCCAGACTATTTCCGGGAGCGGTTTGACTGTGGTTCTCGCAAACCTCGAAGTTGCTGATGAATGTCGGGTTTGCCTCCCTTCTTTCGATTCTGTTGTCCGCCATTTCTCGGTGGTCCTGGCGGCGGCTTTCGTCGTCGTGAGATCCTCGCAAAACTGCATCACCCTGCAAGGCTCGCGTTATTCTCAGGCGACCGTCGGGCAGAACGAAGGCACCCTTGGCAAGTCTGTTACCGGAGCACAAAACATCCGCATCCTCCGAAAACCACACCTGATAAAGTTATCGGGGAAGATGCCTCAATGGCTTTCGCAATACCATCCTGACTAGCCTCAACCACCTGGTCTCCGTCAACGGTGAGGGAGTAGATCGCACCGCCACCAAGACTGCCAAGGGTAAGACCCGCCGCTTGGAGCGTCGCAAGAACACGAGAGAAATCCTTCCACCGGAACGGGCAGTCAGAAAGAGGTAGCAGCATCGTCATCTCATCGCGGAAACTCGAACACGTTTTCGTCGCCCAGTCGCTTTCTGGCGATCGTGAGGACTGATCCAGGGGTACCCTTCTCGAAGTACGCCTGAACGCTCACTCCCCCTTTCTCCGCAGCGGCTCGTGGGACGTTCAAATGATGACCAAGTTCCGCTGGCTGAAGAGCTCATTCGCGGCGTAGCAGGCCGGGTGGAAGCGCCATCGCGCTTGGCCTTGGCCGATAAAGATATCCACGCCATCGACACTTGATTCCAGGCCTGCCTCGTTACGAAACGCACCGGCAAACTCGCCGGTGACAGGCTGTTGCGCTTTATATTCCTCCCGAAATCAATCACTTACGAAAAACCTGTCTCTGCACTCCCCATTTCTCCCCTGTATTTTTAAACCAGGAGTCCACTATGACAGACGAACAGAAAAATCGGCGCGCCGCATTGGCCCGCGAAAATGGTCGCAAAAGCCGCGGTCCCATCTCACCCTTGGGCAAGTACGCCAGTTCCATGAACGCGATCACCACCGGAAAGCAGATCAAAGTGCACAAAGAAGTCCTTCCAGAATGCGACACCCTGTACTCAACCGACGAGCGGGAATCCTTCGTCCGGCTACATCTGAAGCACCTCCGGCAGTACAAGCCTCACGCCGAATGCGAGCACGCCATCGTCCGGCAAATGACCACCGAACTCTTCGACTATCAACGCGCCTGCGATGTCGAAACGCTAGCTGTCCAACGAAATCTCGACTCGGTCCTCCGGGAGCATCCCGAAGTCAGCGTCGCCGAACAACTTCTCCAAGGGTTTCACCGGGCCGCTACCAGCGAAGACAAGACGCACCGTTTTATCGAACGCAAAAAGAAAGGGCACCTCAGCGCCTACAATTCGCTCCAGAGAAATCTGATCCAACTGCGCAAGAACTTTCCGATGCAGCCGCCAGAGCCCATCGATATCTCTGCCGACAGCAATATGATCGAGCCGATCATTCCCAGCCCCGAAGCGGTGACCGAAATGCTCGATATGGCCGACCAAGCCAAAAACGAACCGGAATTCGCTCTGCCCGCTTACGTACTTAACTTCCTTGAGAATGAATACGTTATGGCGATTGTCGCTCCAGCCTACGAATGTGAAGAACTTCTGGCCCGGTTCGGCCGTACCAGGGTGCCCAAAGCGGCGTAGCGGCCCTGCAATGCAGAAAAGTCACCGGTAGCCGTCGGCCATTAGACCAATACCTTTTTCACGACCTCCCCCCGCACCCCCGTGATCCGCTGGTTGAACCCCTGATAAAAGTAAGTCAGCTGAGTATGATCCAGCCCCATCAAATGCAGCAGTGTCGCGTGCAGGTCCGAAACATGCACCCGCTCCTCCACCGCCGCAAAGCCTAACTCATCGGTCGCTCCGATCGCCTGCCCACCCTTCACCCCCGCGCCGGCCAGCCACATCGAAAACCCATGCCAATCGTGGTCCCGCCCGGGCTTCCCCACCCCCTCGCTCGTCGGCGTTCGGCCAAACTCCCCGCCCCACAGCAGCAACGTCTCGTCCCACAGCCCCGTCGCCTTCAAATCCTCAATCAACGCCGCCGTCGGCTTATCCGTCTCCCCGGCATGTAACTTGTGGTTGGTGATGCAGTCATTGTGACCGTCCCACGTGTCTTCGATATGCCCCCCCCCCGAATAGAGCTGCACAAACCGAACTCCCTTCTCGAGCAGCCGCCGCGTCATCAAGCACTTTCGGCCGAAGTCCGCCGTCAGCCGGTCATTCAACCCATAGCGCTCCCGCGTCGTCGCCGATTCCCGTGACAGATCGACCACCGCCGCCGCCTCCATCTGCATCCGATAGGCAAGCTCATACGATGCAATCCGCGCCGATAGCTCCGACTCCTCCGCATGGCTCGCCAAGTGCTCTTTGTTTAGCTTTTCCAGTAGGTCTAGCGATTGCCGTTGCGTCTTATCGTTCACCCCCGGTGGGGGCTGCAAGTCGAGCAGCGGCGCGGCGCCGGAACGAAACAACGTCCCTTGATACGCCGCCGGCATGTACCCCGCCGTCCAGTTCGAAGCGCTGCCAATCGGCCCGCCCCGCGGATCGGTCATCACCACAAACGCCGGCAAACTCTGGTTGTCCGTCCCCAGGCCATACGTCACCCAGGCGCCCGCGCTCGGCTTGCCTAGAAAAATACTGCCCGTGTTCATCTGCAGGCATCCCGAAGCGTGCGCCGCCGTGTCCGTATACATTGACCGAATCACGCACAGGTCATCGGCAAACTTCGCCGTGTGCGGGAACAGTTCGCTGATCGGCAACCCGCTCCTCCCCCGTGGCTTAAACTCGAACGGCGATCCCATCAAGTATCCGATCGCCCGCCCGTTCGAACCCACCGTTAACGGCCCTTTGTACGCCTGCCCGCTCCGCTTCGTCAACTCTGGCTTGGGGTCGAACGTGTCCACCTGGCTTGGCGCGCCGTTCATGAACAGGAACACCGCCCGCTTCGCCTTCGCTGCGAAGTGCGGCTTCTTCGGGGAAAGTATGGAGTTGGCGGAAACCACGCCGTCCCGGGTCAACAAGTCCATCAGCGCGACCCCGGCGAACCCGCCGCCCGTCTCCCATAGGAAATCCCGTCGTGTCTTCTTAGTTGGCATAGGCAAACTCATTCAGGTTCAAAATCACCCGGCTCATCTC
>CANNLB010000176.1 GCA_947505565.1 Acidobacteriota bacterium
GGGCGGCACCGGCGCGGTCGCCGCGGGCAGGTACTTCGGCGCTGATTCTGGCCACTGTGAACGCTCATTACGAACTCGCGGCGTTGTTGCTCGACGCCGGGGCCAACCCGAACGCGGACGGGCCGGGATACTCGGCGCTGCACGTGGTGACGTGGGTGAGGAAACCGGGCGGCGGGGACAACGATCCATCACCAGATGGGTCCGGCAACATGACCAGCTTGGAGTTTGTGCGGAAGTTGGTGGCCAAGGGCGCGAATGTGAACGCGCGGATGACGAAGAAGATCAGCGTTGGCTTGACCGGGCTGAACACCGCCGGAGGTACGACGTTCTTCCTGGCGGCGCGAACCGCCGACGCCGAACTGATGCGCGAGTTGGCCAAGATGGGTGCCGATCCGAAATTGCCAAATGAGAACGGTTCGACGCCCTTGATGGCGGCCGCCGGCTTAGGGACGCGCTCCCCTGGCGAGGATGCCGGAACCGAGGCCGAAGTCATGCAGGCGCTCGAAGTGGCGCTGGAGTTAGGCAACGATATCGATGCCGTCGACCAGAACGGCGAGACGGCAATGCACGGCGCAGCGTATAAGAACCTGCCCGGCGCTGTTTTGCTGCTGGCCCAGCGCGGGGCCAAACGCGAAGTATGGGACCGGAAGAACAAGTTCGGCTGGACCCCGATGCGGATCGCCGAAGGCTATCGGTTCGGGAACTACAAGCCGTCGGATGTGACCATGGCGGCGTTTCGGAAGGTAATGGCGGAAGCGAACCGTTAAACTGTTCGGATGGACCTAGAGTTAAGCGGACATGTAGCCGTCGTGACCGGCGGCGCGAGCGGTATTGGACGGGCCTGCGTAGAGGCGTTCGAGCGCGAGGGTTGCCGGGTGGCGGTTTGGGATAAGAACGGGCCGGGGAAGGTGGACGTGAGTTCGGCCGAGTCCGTCGCCGACGCGCTGCGGGAGACCGAGAGTCGATTGGGGCCGGTGCGACATTTGGTCCATGCGGCGGCGATGGGTTCAGGAAAATTTGGATTTCCGTTTTTGAATTTGGCGGCCGGGGATTGGGGACGAGTCCTCGAAGTGAACATCATGGGAATGCTGCACGTGGCCCAAGCGTTGGCCCCCGGCATGATGGAGCGGCGAATGGGCTCGATGGTCTTCATCGGGTCGGTGGCCGGGCAGATCGGGTCACAGACGGACCCGCCGTATTCGGCGAGCAAGGCGGCTAACATCAACTTTGCGCAATGTCTCGCCAAGGACTTGGCGAGTCACGGGGTGCGGGTGAACACGGTGAATCCCGGGATGGTGAAAACGCCGCTGAACCAGGCAGTTTGGCAGGCATGGTACGAGCGACAGCCGGATGGGCTGCGTCGAAGCTACGAGGAATGGGCGGCGGAAAAGATCAAGGCTGTAGCGCCGTTAGCCCGATGGCAGGAACCGGCAGAGATCGCCGACATGGTGGCCTTCTTGTCGTCGTCGCGGGCTTCGGCCGTCACGGGGCAGACAATCAACGTAGATGGCGGCCAAGTGATGCACTGGTAAGGATCCAGCGTAACTAAAAGTCTGGAGCCACCCGCCAGGATCGAACTGGCGACCTTCTGATTACGAATCAGACGCTCTACCAACTGAGCTAGGGTGGCACCCAAAGGGACACAATTTCTAGTATACACGGCCTCCCATGCTAGAGTGAAATTCGGTCGCATGCAGAAGCCTTGCCTCGTTATTATTGGGTCCGGCGGTCACGCCAAAGTCATAGTCGAGATCTTCGAAGAGACAGCGGCATTCGACATCGTCGGCTATACCTCGCTCTCCTCCACCGAACCCCTGTTCCACTACCCCTACCTCGGCGGCGATGACGCATTGCCGTCCATCCTCGCCAGTGGCGTCACCCACGCGTTTCCCGCCATCGGCAGTAACCGCATCCGGCAGCGCATGCTAGTCCAACTCCAAATACTGGGGTTCTCGCTACCCAACGCCATCAGCCGCCATGCCATCGTCTCTCCCCGCGCCACTCTCGGCTCCGCCATTGCCATCATGCCGGGCGCGATTGTGAACGTTGGCTCCGCCATCGGCGATGGAGCCATCCTCAACACTGCCTCCTCGGTCGACCACGATGGACGCATCGGAGCCTGCGCTCACATTGCGCCCGGCGCTCACTTGGCGGGCAACGTCACGGTGGGTGAAGGAGCGTTTTTCGCCGCCGGATCCTGCGCGATACCGGGCATGAATATCGGCTCCTGGGCCACCGTCGGTGCCGGCGGAGTCGTCATTCGACCGATCGAACCAAACTCGGTGATGATTGGCGTGCCGGCCACCCGGAGGCTGCGCTGAAGATCATCGTGGCCAGCACCGTCGTGCCCTTCCTGTGCGGCGGCTACACCGTCATCGTCGATTCCCTCGCCGATCAACTCGCCCGCGCCGGTCATGAAGTTGAGGTCTTGAAGTTTCCCTTTTCGTCCCACCACGACGAACTGCTCGAACAGATGACGGCGCTGCGCCTGCTCGATCTCACCGAACACGGCGACCGCCTCATCACCATTCGCTTCCCGAGCTACCTGCTCCGCCATCCGAAGAAAGTCGTCTGGTTCATTCACCATCACCGCGGCGCCTACGACCTTTGGGGAACTCGCTACCAGGACATTCCGCTGACCCCGGAAGGCATCCGCATTCGCGATTCCATCATCAACGCCGACCGCCTTGGGCTATCGGAATGCCATCGCGTTTTCAGCAATTCGAAGGTCGTCGCCAAACGCCTGAAACAGTACAACTCGATCGACGCCGAGGTCCTCTATCCGCCGCTGCCCCAAGCGGCGAACTACCATTGCGCGGGCTATGGCGACACCGTTCTTTATCTCAATCGCCTCGTTCATCACAAGCGCCAGTGGCTCGCCATTGAAGCGATGCGGCACGTGCGCACCGACGTCAAACTCCTCATCGTAGGAAAGGCTGACCCGGACGCCACCGCTTACGTCGACGAACTCCATGCGCTCGTGCACCGCCATAAACTGAAAGATCGGGTCACCATCTTCGACGACTGGATCGACGAAAATCGCAAGTGCACGCTCTTCGCCGAGTGCCTGGCCGCCGCCTACTTCCCGGTCGAGGAGGACTCCTACGGCTACCCCAGCCTCGAGGCCCACCAGTCCGGTAAGGCTGTGCTCACTACTGCCGACTCCGGCGGCACGCTCGAGTTGATCATCGACGGGCGCAACGGTCTCATCGCTTCTCCAGAGCCCATCGCCATAGCCGCCGCTCTCGACGAGCTTTACACCAATCGCGCCCGCACCCAAGCTATGGGCGAAGCCGGGGTCGCGCGGATGCGCGAACTCGGCATCTCCTGGGACCACGTGCTCGACCGGATGCTGTCATGAAGATCCTCGTCGCCAACAACTGCGTCCCGTTTGTGCGCGGCGGGGCCGAACATCTCGCCGACGCCCTGACGCAAAAGCTGATCGAGTTTGGCCACGAAGCCATGCTCGTTCGCATCCCCTTCCGCTGGGAGCCGCCCACCAAGATTCTGGACAGCATGTTGGCCTGCCGACTGATGCGCCTGCAGAACGTCGACCGGGTGATCGCCTTCAAATTCCCGGCTTACTACCTCCCCCACGACAACAAATTTCTCTGGCTCGTCCACCAGTTTCGGCAGGTCTACGATCTCTGGGGAACTCCCTATCAGGGGATGGAGGAGACCACCGAGAATCTCTCCGTCCGCCGCAGCATCATTGAGGCGGATAACACTTATCTACGCGAGGCTCGCCGGATCTACACCAACTCCGCCACCACCTCGGACCGGCTCCGGCGATTCAACCAGATCCCGTCGGAGGTCCTCTATCCGCCCCTGCTCGAAACCAGCCACTTCCGTTTCGGCGAGCCCGGAGGCTACATCTTCTGCGCCGGCCGCATTACCACGTCCAAACGTCAGCATCTCCTCGTGGAGGCCATGAGGCACGTGCGGACCGAGGTTCGACTCGTGGTCGCCGGAAAGTCGGAAGCCGAAGGCGACGCCCAACAGATCGAACAGCTCATCCGGAAGTTCAACCTCTCAAGCCGCGTAACGGTCATCGACCGCTTCATCTCCGAAGAAGAGAAAGCCACCTTCTTCGCCGACTCACTCGGTGCCGCCTACATTCCCTTCGATGAAGACTCCTACGGCTATGTCACGATGGAGGCGTTTTATTCGGGCAAAGCTGTGATTACGACCTCCGATTCCGGTGGGATTCTGCAAATTGTGCGCCACAGCGAAACCGGCTATGTCGCCGAGCCCACCGCCCAAAGCTTAGCCGAAGCGATGGATCGGCTCTATGAAGACCGCGCCGCCGCGCGCACTTGGGGCCGGGCGGGATACGATCTCATTCAAAACATGGGCCTGACGTGGGAACATGTGATAGCGACTCTGACTGCGGAATAAGCGTTTTTAATGAAAAGTCCGTTCTCGCCATTCAGTATCCAGCTCCAAGGGGTAACGAAGTCGTTCCCGTTGCAGACCAGCGGATGGCTCAGTCGCTTGCGGCCCGACCGCTTCACCGCTCTGGCCAACATCACTTTGTCGGTTCGGCACGGTGAGTCGGTCGCCATCCTCGGCCGCAACGGCGCGGGCAAAAGTACGCTGCTCAATCTCATTTCCGGCGTGGCGTCCCCGACCACCGGAACCGTCCGTATCGAAGGCCACCTGACGGCCTTACTTGAACTCGGCACGGGCTTCCATCCCGATCTCACGGGTCGAGAAAACGTTTTTCTCAACGCCTCGCTCAATGGACTTTCACGCATCGAAACGACCCGCCGCTTCGGCTCGATCGTTGCGTTTTCCGAGTTGGAAGAGTTTATCGACGCTCCGCTACGGACCTATTCGAGTGGCATGTGGCTCCGGCTGGCTTTCGGGATCGCCGTCCACGCCGACCCCGAAATCGTGCTGATTGACGAGATTCTTGCCGTCGGCGACGATCGCTTCCAGCAGAAATGTTTCGACCGAATGAAAGAGTATCGCTCGCAGGGCAAGACGATTCTCTGCGCTTCGCATGTGCAGAGTATCGTCGCCAGCCTCTGCGATCGCGCCATCTGGCTCGAACAGGGCCGGATCGTGCGGGATGGGGCGTTGGCGGAAGTCTGCGCCGAATATGAGCACTCGCTGCAAAGTGCCGAAGCTCCGCGTTAGACTGGTTTTTTGGATTTCAACGCAGCGGTAATCAAGCGTCGCCTCGTGGAGAAGCTCGGACCAACGGAGAATGTGCCCGCCGGCCCTGCCGCGCCTGCTTCCACCACGGTCGATTTGGCACCCCTGCTCGCCATCGCCGACGACGCCAGCTTCGTGCGCGAAAGCTATTTGCGCATCTTCGGCCGGGAGTGTGACGTCGGGGGCTTCGTTCACTACCGCGAGCTGCTGCGGAACCATTTTTCGCGCCGCGTCATGATTCTTCAGCTGGTCGAATCGGCCGAGGCTAAGGGCGGCGGTCGGCGGTACGTCGGCCTTTGGGACCGTAGCCAGGAGGGCCGGCTCGTACCCGGCGCCCGTTGGCTGTCGGCCCTGAAACTGTCGGTGTGGAATCGGTCTCGGCGGTTGTTTGAATTTTTCCTGCGCGCGAGCCGCGTCGAGTCCATCGAACGCAAGCTCGACTACGTGATGCGGGAAAGTGCGATTCAGGGCGAGCGCAACATCAGCAAACTCGACCATACTCTGTTTGCCATCTCGGACAAAGTCGATCGGTACGTCGCTGATCTGATCATCCAGCAAGCCGACCTGACGGCGCTCGTCCGAGAGAACGGGGTACAGCAGGCGAGCCAGGCGCATACCAGTTTCCTGCGGCAGGGCGCAATGGCCGAAGAAGGCCGCCAGCACCGCGCCGCCGTGCTCGAAGCGATCGCCGGGGAGGGTATCCAACAGCGGGCCGCCGTGCTCGGCGCACTCGTCGAAGAGGGTAGCGAACACCGCGCACTGATCCGTTCGCTGACTGACGCAACCCTGCACAATAACGCGCAGCTGGAGCAGTTGCGGCTCGAAAATCAGGCCCTCCGCGAGAGTATCGCTGACATTCGGCACCAACAACGGTCTCCCGTTTTTCAGGCCGGCCCCGACGTCATCGTCACCGAAATCGATGGCTTGCTGCTCGGCGTGCCGAGTCAAGAGTGGCGCTTGGGGGCGTATTACGCGCTCCGCGGTCTGCCGGAACCGGGCATGACGCGCCTGTTCGCCAGCTTCATTCAACCGGGCATGGTGGTGGTCGATATCGGGGCCCACATCGGCATTTATACGCTGTTCGCCCTGCGGCAACTTTCCGGCCACGGTCGCGTTTACAGTTTCGAGCCGACGCCGAAGACGTTCGCCCTGCTCCGCGACAACGTGCAGGTGAATGGATTCCTCGAATCCGGCGTGGC
>CANNLB010000177.1 GCA_947505565.1 Acidobacteriota bacterium
CACCATGGTCCAGTACTGCAAGAGCGGGTTCAAACCCTGACCGTCGCCGACGTCCACGATGGCCTTACCGCCGGTCGAGAGCACCTGAAACGGAGGGACTGAAAACGCGATCAGCATCAGAAAGAAGCCTTGGGTGACCATCATCGTCGCCGTCACGTAGGGCATGAGGGCCCGATGCTTACGCCGATTCTGCAACACCACGACCAGCGCATACGTCGCCAGAATAAAGTTCCACATCAGCAGAGAGCCTTCCTGGCCACCCCACCAAGCCGAGAACTTGTAGATCATCGGCATTGCCTTGTTCGAATGCGCCGCGACGTAGGCGAGGCGATAGTCGCCCGTCATCAGCGCGTAGATGAGCAAGCCGGAGGCGGTCGTGACCAAAGCCCACATGCAGATCACGGCGCGCTCGGCGCTGACGATCAAAAATTGTTTTTGTTTCCAGGCTCCGACGAGCGAAGCGACGATCGAAAAAATCGACAGACAAAAGGCGAGTAGGATCGCCAGTGCGCCTATGTTCTCCATGAAATAAGACCTCTAATTTTTTAGACTACGCGGGCCGCTGGTTGATGGAATTCTGCTTTTGGTAGTTCTGGCCCGGCTTGGCTTCGTACTTCGACGCACACTTGGCCGAAATCTTGGCGGCGTGAAAAACGCCATTCTGCTCCATCCGACCGTCCACTAGAGCCTGCGCGCCGTCGCGGAAGGTGTCCGGCAGCGGTTCGTTGCCGTCGTAGCGGACCGTCATTTTGCGTGAGGCTTCGACCAGCACAAACGAAACCTGTTTGCCTTCCCGCTTGATCGAACCTTTCTCGATGTCTCCGCCCACACGCAGGCGCTTCATTTTCCCATTCGCGTCCATCTTCTCGATGTCGCTGATGGTCTTGTAGTAGGAGGCTGTGTCTTCGTTAACGCCACTAGCGGCAACCCAGCCGAGGGTCCCCACTACCAACGCAATCACAAGTCCGAATTTTAAAGTTGTATTCATTCTCGCACCTCTCGATTTCAAGTATATCGCCAACGACACTCGAACGATGGAGCAGGTCTACGGTCGGAGCGCTCGACCCTGGCGTCGCTGGCTCGCTCCGCCGACCCCGCTGCTGCTCGATCCCACCACCTTGAGTATAGACGCTACGCTCGGCCGCTGGAATCGGTCCATCGGTTCGGCTGGCACCTATGCCCCCGGCTACGTCAACGTTGACTTGACCGTGATGGCTGGTGTCAACGTCGCCTGCAATGCCAAACGCCTCCCCTAACCCGAAGGCTGCGTCACGCGCGCGGAATGCGACGCGGTCCTCGAACATACGCCCGATCCTGGCCGCATTGTTCGTAAGATCGAACGCGTCCTCGCGCCGGGCGGCTACGCCCATTTGGTCGTGCCGTTCCGCCACCCATTCCACGCCTATCCCCACGACTATCGCCGCTTAACGCCCCAGTGCCTACGTCTTTTGGCCGGAGGGCTGGAGATGGTCGCGGAAGGCGGGCGGGCCCCACGGCGACGGCGGGTAAGCCAAAATCTGGTGCCCGTGGCGGCCGCTGCGCGCCGTCGTCCATGGCGTCCTGGGCTGGTCCCTGTTCCCGTTGCGCTATCCCGACATCCCTCTTCGCCGGTGGCCGAACGCACACGTTCTTGGCAACCATTGCTAAATTTGGCTCCGCAAGCCAGAGCGTTAAGAGCGCCCTGTTACACTCGAATTTATGCCTTCGACACTCTCCGCACTGGCGTCCTCGCGCGGCATCAAAGAAGGCCTCCTCTTCCTGAGCAAGGACAAACAGTGGGTCAATGAAAAGCACCTCGCCCTCTGCCGGATCGCCTCTCCGACGTTCTTCGAGCAAAAGCGCGCTGAATGGTTTCTCCAGCAGTTTCGCGCCCTGGGCTGCGAGGCGTCGATCGATCCGGCGGGCAACGTCATCGCTTTCCTGGCTCCGAACGCTTCCGGCCCTTACGTCGCCGTTACGGCTCATCTCGATACGGTCCTTTCCCCGCGGACGCCCGAAGAAGTTTCGACCCGCCCCGACGGCAGTTTCTACGGCCCGGGAGTATCCGATAATGGCGCCGGGCTCGCGGGTCTGCTCGCCATTGTCCAAGTGCTGAAAAAAATGCCCGAGCTTGCTGGGTTAACCGCCGCCCCGGTATTCATCGCCAACGTTGGCGAGGAGGGCGAGGGCAACTTGAGCGGCATGCGGTACTTGTGCCGGCAGTCGCCCCTGGCGAACAAGATTCGTTCCTACCTCGTACTCGACGGCCCTTCCACTGACCACGTCACCTGCCAAGCCTTGGCCAGTCGCCGCTTCGAAGTCTCTTTCGCCGGACCTGGGGGACATAGCTGGTCCGACTACGGGGTCGGCAATCCGGTGCATGCTCTGAGCCGGGTAATTACTCTATTCGCCGAAAACCAACCCGAGCCGATCGAAGGCATCAAGTCGTCGTTCAACTTCGGGGTGATCGACGGCGGCGTAAGCGTGAACTCGATTCCGAATCTCGCCCGGGCCAAACTCGATGTCCGCTCCGAGTCGCCGGGACGCCTCGACGTGCTCACCGAACTGCTCGAAACCTGCGTCAATAAAGCGACGGAGATGGAAAACGCGCAGGCCACCATTGCCCGGGTCACAGCGAAACTTCGCGAGACCGGATCTCGCCCCGGCGGACAACTGCCGGCCGGGGCCCCGATTCTCCGCTATATCGCCGCGGTGGACGATTGGCTCGGTATCCGCTCCCGGATAGACTGCTCCTCGACCGATGCGAACATCCCCCTGAGCATGGGCATCCCGGCGGTCTCGATCGGCGCGGGCGGCACCGGGGGCGGGGCGCATACCCCTGGGGAATGGTTTCGACCCGATGGGCGCGATTCCGGGCTGAAGCGGATTCTCCTAACGCTCTCGCTTCTGCTGGCCGAATGAGCCGTTACGCCGATCTCAGTTTAGCGGTGATGGCGCTGATCTGGGGCGCGATGTTCGTGGTGGCTAAGGCCGCGCTTGACGATGTTTCGAGCGTCCTCTATCTCGCCCTGCGCTTCAGCTTGGCGGCCGTCGTCCTTGGTCTCATCTTCGGTCACAAGATTCGCTTCCATTGGGCCGGCGTCGGCCTCGGCGTCGTGCTGATGGGGGGCTACATTCTGCAAACGGTCGGGCTGCAATCGATCTCGGCGGCGAAGAACGCGTTTTTGACGAGTGGGTATATTGTGGGGGTTCCGTTGTTGGGCTGGCTCGTCTACCGCAACCAAACCCGCGTGGTGGAAGTTGTGGGAGTACTCACCGCGGTGACGGGCATGGGCCTGTTGTCGATGCAGGGCGGAAAACTGACGATCGAAAGGGGCGACGCGCTAACGCTGGGCTGTGCCGCGGTGTACGCGGTTCATATCGTATTGTTGGGGCATCTCGCTCCGCGGATTCCTTACGAGTCTCTCAGCTTCCTCCAGGTGGCAGCGGCGGCGGGGTTTGCCTGGATCGCGCTGCCGTTCGTCGAAACGCCGGCGATCCGCTGGACGCCGGCGGTTATTCTGGCGATCGTGGCCGGTGGCCTACTCGCGACGGCGCTGGCGTTCGTGTTACAGACTTGGGCCCAGCAGTACACGACGCCGACCCGCGCCGCGTTGATCTTCGCCCTGGAGCCCGTTTTCGCTTGGTTTGGTGCCTGGTGGTGGAACGGCGAAATCCTCACGGGCCGGGCCGCGGCCGGGGCGGCTTTGATTTTGGCCGGGGTCTTGCTCGTTGAATTGAAACCTAACCGCAAAACGGCACATCCATAGAGCAGTACACTGGATAGTGATAATTCTTTAGGAAGGTTACCGCATGAAACTACTCGCGAACATCCGGCAGCAAAAGCTGCTTTCTTCTACCTTGGTGGTTTTTTCGACGGCCCTCGTCGTCCTGGTTGGGACGCTGGTAACGACCACCGCGACGGCCGCGAAGGGCCAAGCAGTGGCTCCCGACGCTACGCCGCTGGTCATTCCTTCCGCCGCGGCGCTACCGAATGAATTTACAAAGATCGCGAAGATGATGGAACCCTCCGTCGTCAACATCACGACCGACTACGTGCCGAAGGCGCAAGCTCAAACCCGGCGCCGCGGCGCCCCGGCCCCCGATGCCGAAGAGGGTGGCGATGAGGAAGGCATGGATCTGTTCCGCCGCTTCTTCCGTGGGCCGGGCTCTGAACAAGCCATCCCGCGCGGCGGCGAACGGCCGGCACCTCGGGGTGAAGCGACCGGATCCGGATTTGTAGTGGACCGGAACGGCTACATCGTAACCAATTATCATGTGGTCGAGAAGGCCGATACGATTAAGGTGAAGTTCTCCGGCGACACGACTGAATACAAGGCGAAGATCATAGGTACCGATTTTGAGAGCGACATTGCCGTGATCAAGATTGATGCCAAGCGAGCGCTGCAGGCCGTGAAGGTCGCCAATTCGGACGGTGTTCAGGTGGGCGATTGGGCCGTCGCGATCGGATCTCCGTTCGGTTTAGCCGCGACGGTTACGGCTGGAATCGTCAGTGCTACGGGTCGAGATTTGCCGTCTGCCGAACAGTTTCAGCATTTCATTCAGACTGATGCCGCGATCAACCCGGGTAACAGTGGCGGTCCGCTGCTGAACATCAACGGCGAGGTGATTGGTGTCAATACTGCCATAGCGACTCAGAGCGGCGGTTATCAGGGGATCGGTTTCGCCCTACCGGCGAATCAGATGGTCCGTTCCTACAACAGCATCATTCAATATGGTCGCGTGAAGCGCGGTTCAATCGGGGTGAGCTGGAACCGGAACGAAAAACCAGAAGTCCTGAAGGCGGCTGGCTTTACGAACGGCGTTCTGGTTGGCGCGGTGACCAAAGACGGACCGGCCGAGAAGGCGGGTATCAAAGGCGAAGACATCATCGTCGCCATCAACGGCAAGAGCATCAAGGACGGCGAGGAACTCGTGTCCAAAGTCAGCGAAATGGCAATCGATAGCTCGATGAAATTGACGATCGACCGGGCTGGGAAAAAAATGGATGTGACCGTTACCGTGATGGACCGCGAAGAGGTTTTCAAGGATGACCCTCGTTTCGCCCGTCACCGGACCGAGACCCCAACCCCGGAGAAGGTGGAAGGGACCTCGGCGAAGTTCGGGATCATGATCCGCCCGATGTCGGAGGCCGAACGGGTGCCTCTACAGCTGGGCGACACTCGAGGCGTCTACATCACGAAGGTGGAACCGGGCTCCTTTGCCGCCGAGATCGGCATTCAGGAGCGGGACGTAGTGATCAGCGTGAACCGACAGCCGGTGACCTCGCCCGATGATTTGCGGAAGATTCAAGGGACTCTGAAGCCCGGCGATGCCGTAGCCTTCCGGGTGATGCGGCCTTCTCCGACCGGTCGTGGGGGCGCCGAACCGGCTCCGCGGTTTACGGCCTTCTTCGCGGCGGGCACGTTGCCCGAAGGTAATTAGGCCTTGCTTTGCTGGTGAATTAATGAGGAATGGGTTACTACTATTGGTGGTTCTAGCTTCCTTTGGGTTAACTGTAGGCGCCGCTCCGGCTAAGAAGCAGGCGGCGCCCACGAACGCCAAGAAAGAGGGTCCGGTTGTTTCCTCCAAGCAGAAGTCGGCGGCGGCGACGTTGCGTTACAAGGCCAAGCGGGCCACCCCGGTGGTCCGAGGCCGGGGACGGTCGCCGCAGCCGGTCGTAGTCGCTCGGCGCAGCTACGGTCAGGTGGCGCCTACCGGGGATCGGTATAGCGAAATCCAGCAGGCGTTAGTGCAAAAGGGCTATCTGCAAGGCGAGCCAACCCCTGGTTGGGGCGCACAGAATACCGAGGCATTGAAACGATTCCAGAAAGACCAGAATCTACCGCCGACCGGCAGGATAACCTCCCTAAGTTTGATTGCGTTAGGCCTGGGACCCAAACGGGATGTGAAGTCGCTGGCAACCGCAATTCCGACCCCTTAATCTTAGGGTATGATCATCGGCGTTCCGAAAGAGGTGAAGGCCCACGAGACTCGCGTGGGCCTTATTCCAGCGTGACTGACTACGCCGCGGGAGGCGGGGCATGACGTCATCGTCCAGAAAGGGGCCGGTCGCGGCAGTTCGCTGCCGGATGGCGAATATGCCGATGTGGGCGCGACCATCGCCGCGGGAGCCAAAAAGGTTTGGGCGAAGGCCGACTTGGTGGTGAAGGTGAAGGAACCGCAACCGTCAGAGTATGGTTTCCTGCGCCCGGAGTTCACGCTTTTCACGGATCGGCATCTGGCTCCTCTGCCGGAGTGTGGCAGCAAAGTGATAATGTCCCCTTTGAGCAAAGTAGAAATGTCCCCTTGACAGTCCCAGGCTGGTGGGATGGAACAAGGACGACTACTGATGACGCAGGGTGATAGGGACC
>CANNLB010000178.1 GCA_947505565.1 Acidobacteriota bacterium
GGGCCGCGTTCATGGCCGACCCGGAATGGCACAAGGTCCGGGCCGAGTCGATTGAAAGCGGCGGGCAGATCTCGCAGTGGATGGAAATTACACTGTGGCGGGCGGCGGCGTACTCACCGGTTCGCTGACCACGCGGGTGGCCGGGATGCCGGCGCGGTGGAGGTTGTTCTCCACCTTGTCGATCGATAGCCGGGAAGCGTCGTACTCGACCAAGATCTGGTCGAGCGACGGCTGGAGTTTGATCTGCTCGATCCCGTACAGGGCGTGAGCGTTATTGATGTTCTTCATCAAAACGTCGTCGACCGGGCGGGATAGCTTATAGAGGAGTTGAACGCGCGTCATCTACCTACGAGTTTAGCCCCAAAGCTCGTGAACCGGCTTGTAGAGACCCTCGCCGGCCGAGGGGACGTACTCGAAGCCGCGGCCGAACGGATCGTCGTAACGGACGTTGGTCCAATTGATGCCGAGCGCGGAATAGATGGTCGCTTCAATATCTTCGACCCGGATGTCGCGGCCTTCGCTCCAGCCGAAATCGGTCGTCCGTGCGCCCTGGGCGTCGGTAGTACCGATGGCTCGGCCGCCCTTGATGCCGCCGCCGGCGAAGGTGGCGAACTGCTGCGTGTAGTGGTCGCGGCCCATCTGGTCATTGAGGGGACCGACGGTGCGCCCGAACTCGCCCATCATGACGATGAGGGTTTCCTTCAACATGCCGCTGGCTTTCAGGTCGGCCAAGAGAGTGCCGTAGGCGTTGTCGAGTGTCCGCCCCAGGCTGAACATGCTGTTCACGTTGGCGGCCTGGGAGTAGATGTTGGAATGCATATCCCAGCCGCCGAGGGTGACCTGGATGTAGCGGGTTCCGGAGTTGGCCTGCAGCACCTGCTTGGCGGTGAGAAGCGCATTGCCGAAACCGGTGCTGCCATAGCGGGCGCTATCGGCCGTCGTGTATTTGAAGGCTCGATCGACGATCGGGTTGTACATGAGCCCACGGGCCGACTTATAGAAGTCCCCGTAGTCCTGCATGACCTCGGCGTTGGGCGAATTGATGCGCAGGGGGTTGTCGAGTGATTCGAGCAAACCGAACTTTTCATTGAAGCGGGTGACGCCGTCGACGTTCGTCGTGTTCGCCAGGCCGGCCGCGTTGGGGGTGACCTTGAACGGTTCATAGCTGGCGGGCAGAAAGCCGGAGCCGACCGCGCCGTCGGCGTTGAGGGCAAGGAACGTGGGGAAAAGCTGGCCGGGGGTCCGTTCCGGTTTCTTCTCGATGGCGACGATGGAGCCGATGTTGGGGGCGATATCGCCGAGCGTGGCGGCTGGGCTACGACCGATCTGCACCCAGGTCTGGGATAGAGTGTGCTGCGCGGCCCAGGCACGGACGCTGCGGACAACGGCGACGTCGTCAAGCTGCGCGGCGATCTTCGGGAAGACGCCGGTATTGAAGTTCATGCCCTTGATCATCTCGGGCTTGAAACCGGCGGGGGAGACACCGTCGATGAACTTCAAGTCAAAGGTATCGGTATGAGACGGGGCGCCCGTGAGCAGGATGAAGATCACGTTTTTGGCGGTGTTCTTTGTCGTTACGTTCTGGCTCCGAATGAGTTGAGCGTTGGCGTTGCCGGCTAAAAACGAACCGGCGACACCTCCGCCGAGGACTTTAAAGAATTCCCGCCGGGAAGCGAAGGGCCGACGGAAGAAAGGCACGTGAGCGTGCGGGAGCTTCTCGACCAGGTTTAGAAATTTGGCTTCGTTTGACATGGTGAGGCTCCTTAGTAATTGAAGGTGAAGTCGACTTTGTTGTAGAGCGTCCACAGCAGGTTTTCGGCCTGTAGGGAACGATTGCCGGAGCGGAGGGCGTTGATGGAGGAGGTCCGTTCCGACTCGTTCGGGTAGCGGGACAAGACGTTGAGGAACAACGTATCGACCATCTGCCGGTCGTCGAGATTGATCACCTGACGGAGGAGGCTGGAGGTGGGTCCGGTGCCGGCCTGGCGGGTGCGGTTCATGACGAACGCGTTGTTCATCAGGGTGAGCGCCTGTTGGTCAGAGCCGTCGCGCCGACGTTCGGTGTCCTCCCGGTCGCCCGGGTAGAAGACATTCAGGAAGGCGGCCGCTCCGCCGCGGGCGGCGGGGGCGGGGGTCTGCATGGCCCAGTTGACGGTGCGGGTCTGGGTTCGGTCGTTCGAATTGACGACAAACGTGATGTTGCTGGGGATATTGCTCGATTGCTGAATGCCGTCATAGATCTCTTCGGCCGTCAGGCGGCGCACGAGCCGACGAGCGTGGAGCGACTCCCAGGAGGGGTTCCATTGGCCGTCGTAACGGGACGAAAGCTGGTAGGCGTCGGAGGTGGTGATCAGGCGCATGATCGCCTTGAGGTTGAACTGCTGGTCCACAAAATACTCGCCCAACTCCTTCAGCAGGCGAGCGTTCGACGGCTGCAGGGTCCACGGGGCCGGAGGCGGATTGTCGGGATCGAGGCGGGCGGGGTCAAGCTGGTTGACCGGCTCGACGAGGCCTTTGACCATCAATTCCCGCCAGAGGTAGTTCGCGGTGGCGCGGGCAAAGAGTGGATCGGCGACGACGTTACGGGCGATAGCGGCGCGCCAGTTTTCCCCGTTGGCGGGGGTAGCGCCGGAGGCGGCAAAGGGGTAGACCGGAGCCGCCGTCGAGCTCGAGCCGACGGGGATGCGGGAGGGCCGATTACCGGTGGTCGTATTGACCGTATAGACGCCACGAAGATTGACGCCCATGTTCCAGTAGTTGTAGTTGCGATTCTCGACGACGGGGCGGATGGCGGTCATCGTAGTCTGCGCGAAGAATGCCGACATGCCGTACGCTTGCGTGCGGGTGGCGCTGCGGCCCCACAGCGAAAGCGTATCGACGTGGCCGCGACCGTTGTGGCACATGATGCAGTTGAAATGGCTCACGCCGAGGAAGGTGTCCGCCGTGGACGAAGCCATCTGGTCGTACATGTCCTGCACCGGGCCGTTCGTGATGCGGTTGCCGATCTGCCAGTTCAGTTCGCCCTTCACGAAGGAGTTCTCACCCGTCCCGGCGATCAAGGCGGTGGCCATCTTGTCATACGACAGGTTGGCGGTCAAGGCATCTTTGGTCCACTTGTAGAAGGCCTCCCGGCCGTCGGCGAAGCGATTCGTGTTGGTGGCGCGGACGGTGTCGGTGTTGCGATAGAGGTCACCAAAGAACATCGTCCACTTGTCGACCCACTCCGGCGTGGCCAGAAGTTCGTCGACGTACTTGGCACGTTTGTCGGCGGAGGTATCGGCGACGAAAGAATTGACACGGGCGACGGCGGGAATTCGACCAGTCAAATCGAGCGTGACGCGGCGGATGAATTCGTAGTCGTTCGAGCGGGCGGCGGGTTCGACGCCTTTCTCGCGGAGGACGCCGAAGATGTTCCGGTCGATCAGATTTGCGCTCGAGGAGGATTGCGAGTAGGAGGTTCGGCTGCCGCCGGGAACGAAACTCATCGCTTGCCGGACGTCGATGGTTTCGCGGCTGTAGCGCCCGACGCGAGCGGCATTGAGGACTTCATTGCGCATTTTTGCGCCGGAAGGCCCGAAATAAGTGCATTCAGCGTGCTCGACGGTGAGGTGTTCGTCGAGCTCCTGGGCGTTGATTCCGACCGTGAGCAAGCTTGCTAAGGCAAGTATTGATTTCTTCATGCAAATCCCCCTGTACTTCTGATTCTATGGCTCCGAACCCGTTGTTTGGCAAAGAGTTTCTGTTTCTAAGGCAATTTTCATCAGGCGGTCTAGGTGAGAGGATAGAGTAGTTGCGCCTTCTCACCTGCTTTTTCATCGCTACCAGTTGTAACGCCGCGCCAATGACCTTGGAGCAGGCGATTGCCGAGACGATTGCACGACATCCTTTGCTCGCCGCAGCGGACGGACGGATTTCGACGGCGCAGGGGTTGCTGGAGCAAGCGGCGTTGCGGCCGAACCCGCGGCTGGCGTTTCAGGTGGAAAACTTGCGGGGGCCTTGGCAGGGCTCCTTTAACTACGCGCGAGACACGGACAATTTTGTATGGCTGTCGCAGACGATTGAGACGGCGAAGAAGCGGCAGTATCGGTCGGAGTTGGCGGGGGTGAATCGGCAGGTGGCGGAGAGTGCGCGTCTGTTGCTCCAGCAGCAATTGGTGGCGCGGGTGAAGCAGGCGTGGTGGAACGCGGTGGGGACGGAACGGGCGCGGGTGATCTACGAAGAGACCCAGAAGACGTTTGCGCAGATCGTGGACTACCACGTGATCCGGGTGCGGGAAGGGTCGATGGCGGAGGCCGATTTGATCCGTGTGCGGCTGGAGGCGGAGCGGTTTGCGTTGGCGGCGAATAACGCGACCTTGAGCGCGGAGCGGGCGCGGATTGGGTTACAGCGGGAGATGGGCCGGAGCGAATTTGGGACGCTGGAGTTGGCCGATACGCTGGAGAAGCCGGCGGTGGCGGCGACGGCGGGGGAGCGGGCCGAACTATTGCTGGCGCGGAACGCCATTGCGGCGGCGCGGGCGAATCAGCAGTTGCAGATGGCCCTAGCGAGGCCGAACTTCGACGTGCTCGGCGGCTACAAGCATACGATGGGCCAGGAGACGGCGCTGGTGGGGTTGCAGATCGATCTGCCGGTTTACAACAAGAACCAGGGGAACGTGGCGGCGGCGGTGGCGGAGATCCGAGTGGCCGAGAACAACTTGAAGGCGAGCGAGGCGGTGGTTCAGGCGGAGTTGAAGACGGCTGAAGTGGAGGTCCGGCTGCGGAAGAAGCAGGTGGACGAGACGCTCGGCCCGCTGCGCGAACAGGCGATGGATACGGCGCGGATTGCGCAGGCAGCATATCGCGAGGGAGGCACGGACCTGCTGCGGCTTTTGGACGCGGAGCGGTTGCGGCTGGAGACCCAATTAATTTTTGTTCAGGCGTTGGTGGAGTATCGGATCGCGGTAGTGAATCTGGAGACGGCGAGGGGGGCAAACCAATGAAATATCTTCTGCTGATGGGGCTGTTGCTGGCGGTGGGCTGTACGAAAGAAGCGCCGAAGCCGGAGGCGGGCAAGGGCGGGGAAAAGGAAAAGAAGACGCCGGGCGAGGTGAAGCTGGAGCCGGCGATGGTGAAGAGCGGGAACATTGTGTCGGTGCCGGTGGAGAGCCGGACGCAGCCGCTGGTGCTGTCGGTGAACGGCCGGTTGACGGCGAATGAAGACCGGACCTGGCATGTGGACGCATTCACGGAAGGGAGGATTCTGAAGCTGCTTGCCAACGTGGGTGATCGGGTGACGGCGGGGCAGATCGTGGGGCAGATGCATTCCCATGAGGTGCATGAGTCGCGGAGCGAACACCAACGAGCAAAGACGGATTTGGCGAAGACGCAGTCGCAGCGGAGCTACGCCGAGAGGACGCGGGACCGGATGAAGCGGTTGCTCGAGTTGAAGGCGGCGTCATTGGAGCAGGCTGAACATGCGGAGTCGCAGTTGCGGGACGCGGAGTCGGCGGTGAAGAATGCGCAGATTGAGCTGGAACGGACGCGGGTCCATTTGGTCGAGTTTCTGGACGTGCCGGCGGAGGCGCATCAGGACGAGGCGGTGCCGATCAAGAGCCGGAACGGCGGGACCGTGATTAAGCGGGAGACATCGGTGGGCGCGGTGGTGAAGGCGGCGGACGGGGTGTACGTGGTGAGCGACCTGACGAGCGTGTGGATGATCGCGGCGTTGCCGGAAGATCAGTTGGGAAAAGTGCGGGTGGGGATGAATGCGCAGGTGAAGGTGCAGGCGTATCCAGATGAAGTGTTTGCGGGAAAGATTGTGCGGTTGGGCGATCAGTTGGACGTGGAGACGCGGACGGTGCCGGTACGGATTGCGCTGGCGAACCCGGGGCAGAAGTTGCGGCCCGAGATGTACGCGGTGGCCGAGATTGGGGCGGGAGGCGTGGCGGAGGCGACGATGATGCCGCAGGCGGCGCTGCAGGATTTCAATGGACAGGCGGTGGTGTTTATCGACCTGGGCGACGGTAAGTATGTTGTGCGTCCGGTACGAACGGGGCGGGTGCAGGGGGCGAACGTCGAGGTGCTGGAAGGGTTAGTGGCAGGAGATCGGGTGGTGTCGCGAGGCGCGTTTGTGCTGAAGTCGCAGATGTTCAAATCGTCGTTGGCGGAGGAGTAACGAGTGGCCACGCTGATCGACTTCGCAATGCGGAACCGGCTGCTGGTGCTGGGCTTTCTGCTGGCCATCACTGGCTATGGGTTGTACTGTCTGGGAGAGATTCCGATTGAGGCGTTTCCGGACCTGACGAACAATCAGGTGAGCGTGATTACGGAGTGCTCGGGGATGGCGGCGGCGGAAG
>CANNLB010000179.1 GCA_947505565.1 Acidobacteriota bacterium
CGCGACATTGAGATCAGCGATGCTTTGAAATAGCGAAGTCCTAAAGTAGGGTCTTGCGGAGCCAGTCGAGGGACTGGATGACGGCGAGGCTGCGGACGCGATGGCGGTCTCCGAACAGTTTTAGCTTGCGGACTTGGACGCCGGTCGGGGTCGCTAGGCCGCAATAGACGAGACCGGCTTGGTCGTCTTCTGCGTAGCCCGTTAAGCTGAGGGCGTAGGTCGCTCTCGTGCGCTCGCGGGCTCCTTGGGCCATGGCTATAGCTACGGGCTCGGAGACGGCGGTGTGTTCGGCGAGGACGGCGGGGTCGACGCCGAGGAGTTGGGTCTTCATGGCGTTTGTATACGTCTGGAAGCCTCCGACGTAATAGGCGCTGCTGCCGGAGGTTTCGGTGACGCGGGCGCCGAGAAGGCCCGCTGTGAGGCTCTCCGCAGTGGCTAGGGTCGCGCCATGCTTCAGGAGCAGGCGGCCGACGGACTCTTCTAACGTCGCTCCGTCGTCCGAGTAGATGCGATCGCCGAGGAGGGCGACGATGGGGTCGGCGACGGCGGCAAGGAGGGCTTCGGCTTCGGGCTCGGCGTCGGTGCGGGCGCGGAAGTGGATGTGCACGTCGCCGGGGGCGGCGAGGATGGTGGTCACGGGGTTCGTGTATTGGGTGTAAATGGGGGCGATGAGGGCGTCAAGATCGCTTTCGCCGACGCCGGCGACGCGGTACCAGCGGGTTCGGATCACAGAGGGAGGGACTAGCGTACGCAGACGGGGGAGGATTTGATCTTGCACCATGGGCTTGAGTTCGCGGGGCGGGCCTGGGAGGAGGGCGACGAACTTACCCGGGGCCGGCGCGAGCCAGAGGCCGGGGGCCGTGCCGTTGGGGTTGGGAAGCACTTCGGCACCGGCGATGACGTTGGCTTGGCGGCGGTTGTTGTCGCTGGGGGTGCGGCCAAATTTGGAGAAACGGTCGATGATGGCGTCCCAGATGGCGGGGTCGAAATGTTGAGTGAGGCCGAGGGCGGCGGCGCAGGCGTCGCGGGTGACATCGTCTTCGGTGGGGCCGAGGCCGCCGGTGAGGATGACGAGATCCGAACGAGAGAGGGACGTCCGGATCTGCTCGGTGAGGCTGGAGCGGTCGTCGCCGATGATGGACTTGGCGACGACTTCAATGCCGAGGTCGTTGAGATGCTGGGTGAGATAGAGCGAGTTCGTATCGACCTTACCGGGGGTAAGGAGCTCGCTGCCTACGGCTATGATTTCGGCGTTCATGGTTTCAGGGGAAGGATTTGCGGGGGGATACCGACTTCGAGGCGGTAGATGGAATTGGTGGTGGAGACGATCATGGCTCCGGTGGGGGTGAAAGCAAGGCCGACGATGCCGGGTCCGCTAACGAAGAGGCTGGCTTCGCGGTCGGGGGTGAGGCGGACGACGCCGCGGCGGCCGGCGTGGGAGGCGGCGACGTAGAGGTTGCCGAGGATGTCGAATGCCAAGCCTTGGGGGCGGCCGAGGCCGCGATAGAAGACTTCGACTTCGCCTTCGCGGGAGATGCGATGGACGCAGTCGTAGCTGGAAGTGGTGGGGCCGGTGACGTAGAGATAACCTTCGGGACCGAAGGCGAGGTGGTAGGCGGCGATGGAGGGTTCGACGGTAGCGAAGACGTAAATTTGACGGTCGCGGGAGATCTTGAAAATGGTTCCGGAACGATCGCCAACGTAGAGGTTTTCATTCTGGTCGAAGGCGAGTCCGGTGGCGACGCCCATGCCTTCGACGTAGATGGACATTTCGCCGCGGGGGGAGGCTTCGTAGACGGTGCCGTCATTGCGCGAGGAAATGTAGAGAATGCCGTTGCTATCGAAGGCGAGGGCGGTGGCGTTCATGATGTCGCTGAGGAAAGGCCTGGCGCCTTCGGCGGGATCTATGCGATAGACGCTGACTGGGGAGCGCTGGCCGCGGGTGCCGGAGAAGGTGGTGAAGATTTGGCCGAAGCTATCGACCGCGGGGCTGGAGACGGGATGTAGGCCTTCGGCGAGGGAGATGCCGATGTCGCAGAACCAGGCGGGGCTGGTGTTTTTGCCGCTGGTAATGGTGAGTTCGCCGGAGGCGAGATCGGGGACGCGGGCGATGACGAGGGAGTCTGAGCCGACGACGATGGGTGCGGATTGTTCGCCGAGCATGACGCGGGGGCGGGAGTCTTTGGCGAAGCCTTTGCCGCGGATGCGGAGTTCTCCGCCGGGGATGGCGGCTTCGGGGGAGACCTGGGAGATCATCGGGGACGGGGCAACGATTTTGCGAGGGGGCATGGTGGTAAGCGAAGGACTCCTAATACAGATTGTTCCACCCGGCCACCCGCATCACAACCGCACCGTAAATTCCGGCGAGGACATCGTCGAAGACGATGCCGTATCCGGCGGGTAGTTTTTCGACGCGGCGGATGGGGAAGGGCTTGGTGATATCGAACAGACGGAAGAGCACGAAGGCGAGTAGCCAGGCTTGCCACGTGCGGGTGTGGACGGCGGCGGCGAGGGTGATCCACTGGCCGAGCACTTCGTCGATGACGACGTCCTGGGGGTCCTTCTTTCCTGTGATTTGGGAATGGACGGTGGATGCCCAGATGCCGGGAATGAGGAAGATGGCGGTGAGAATCCAGGGCGAGACGGGGACGAGATAGGCGACGAGAAGGCCGCCGAGAGCTCCGGCGGTACCGGGGCCTTTGGGGACGAGGCCGCAGCCGAAGAAGGTCGCCAGGGCGCTAGCGATTCGATTCTTCATCGGGTAGATCGAGATCAGCGAGTTCGTGGAGACTGAGTGGGGTGGAGATCACGTATTTTCCTTCGGCCCAGTTCGCGAGGTCGATCATCTTGCAGCGTTCGCTGCAGAAGGGCATGAAGGGCTCGCCGAAGGAGACTGGCTTCTTGCAAATGGGACACTTCATATTCTTTTATCGATGGGGGAGGACGTTCGGAGTGGAGTGCGGGGCCAGGATCGGAAAGTGATGATGGGCCGACAGGACGGGGGCTCCGAAGTCGATGAGGTTACCGACGAGGTCGTAGTCGTGGGCTTCGGTGACGCGGAGGCGGCGGATTTGGCCGGGGGCGAGTACGCCATCGCCGGGGTCGGAGATGTAGCAGACGCCGTCGATTTCAGGGGCTTGCGTGGAGAGGCGGGCTTGCCATAGGAGGTCGGATTCCGAGGACGGGCCTTCGACGAGGACGCTCATTTCTTTGCCGATGAGGGCTTGGTTGGCCTTTTTGCTGATCTTGCGCTGGATGGCCATGAGGCGGCGCTTGCGGTTGTAGATGGTCTTGGCGTCGACCTTTTGGTCGAGGTGGTAGCTGGCACTGGTTTCGACGTCGGAGTAAGAAAAGACGCCGAGGCGGTCGAATTGGGCGGTTTGGACGAACTGGCAGAGCTCTTCGAAATCGGCGTCGGTTTCGCCAGGGAAGCCGACGATCATGGAGGTTCGGACGGCGACTCCGGGGATCGTTGAGCGCATGCTTTCTAGCAGCTTGAGGAACGAGTCGCCGTGTTGGCCGCGCTTCATACGTTTGAGGACATTGCGGGAGGCGTGTTGGAGGGGGATGTCGATGTACTTAACGAGCGACTGGTGAGCGGCGATGGTTTCGAGGAGGATGGGGGTGACGCGGTTGGGATATGCATAGAGAAAGCGAACCCATTTTTCGTGGGGTGTTTCGATTTCGGCGAGGCGGGCGAGGAGGGTGGCGAGGCCGTTTTTGAGGCCGAGATCTTCGCCGTAACTGGTGACGTCTTGGCCGATGAGGTTGATTTCGCGGACGCCTTCGTCGAAGAGGCGACGGGCTTCGAGGATGAGGCCTTCGAAGCGGCGGCTGCGGAAGTTACCGCGGAATTGGGGGATGATGCAGAAGGTGCAGGGGTGGTCGCAGCCTTCGGCGATTTTAATGTAAGCGTGGTGTTTGGGGGTGGTACGGATGCGGGGGGAGCCTTCGTGGTAGAGGAAGGGCTCGATGGGTTTTTGGGCGGGTTCGATGCCTTCGCAGAGGGCTACGATATTGGCGAGTTCGTTGGTGCCGAGGACGGCATCGACTTCAGGTAGGTTGGCGAGGATGTCGCTGCGATGTCGTTCGACGAGGCAGCCAGCTACGACGAGGCGTTGGGCGCGGCCGGTGTATTTGAACTGGGCCATTTCGAGGATGGTGTCGATGGATTCCTGCTTGGCGGGGTCGATGAAAGAGCAGGTATTGACGACGATGACGTCGGCGTCCTCCGGGTGAGCGGTGAGTTCGTGCCCATTGAAGACGAGATCTCCCATCATGACTTCGGAGTCGACGAGATTCTTGGGGCAGCCGAGACTAACAAAACCTATTTTCAAAGTAGATACCAGTTTAGCATTGCGGGGTTGGGGGCAGGCTTTTGAGCGGGTCGTGGAGTTTGTCTACGGGGGTAGGGGAGCGAGGCGGTGGACGAAGGGTTCGGTAATGCCGGGGGCAGATGGACGAAGCCGCGGCCGTGGTGGGTGTGTAGGTTATGGCGGAGGCAGGCGAGGGAGAGGGCGGTGTCGCGGATGCCACTGATCCTGAATTCAGTTTGCCAGAGATGGTTGCGGGCGAGGGATATGCGGGTGGGGAGGCGAGGGGATGGGCGATTCCGCAGGTGCGATCGATGTCTGACCAGGGGTCTTCGCGGTGGGCGGCGGCGTAGCCTGCCTCAATGAACGTTTCAACGTCGGCTGCTGACTACTGCTTCGAGTTGTCGTAGTCGACCAAACTTCGATGTTCGCGAAGCTTGATGAAGAGTTGAGCTACGGAAATGAGCTCGGCGGGCATGTCGCGGTCGCTCCTGGCTCGCTTCAGGAGATCCGCGCACTTTTCTTTTATGCCAATGTGGTCGATCGTTCTGTCGAGGACGCTTCGCTACCTTTCGACGACCCAATTGCAAACGGCCTCATCGACCAATAGATGGAAATCGGCATAGCCAGCCGTCGAAACTGCACGTCGACGGCCGACCTGCTAGGGTTCCGTAGGCGGCCAGGTAACCAGACGGTTCACCTGCTCCAGCAGATCGTCGGCGAAAGACACTATCACTTCCAGGATTCTTCGCGGGCGACCGCTTGCTCGGAAACGCTTCTGTCGTTGCAGTACGAGAAAGATCCATCGACAAAGGGTCGAGCCTTCCGTCCAACCACGACTCGACTTTTCTCGTTACCTCGACTAGGTTCTGGCTTCTTCGGACAAGAGGACTCGGAAATAGATGGCCCAATCGCCGTCCCAATCCTGGGCGATATTGTGGCGAATGTGAACTGCGTTGGGTGCCATCTCCTGGACGACTTTCGAGAGGGCCTGATCGAATTCCGCTTTGCCGGGGAAGGCGAGGGGCAGGGTCAACAGAATGGCCTGATCCGATCGTGGCGCTATCCGACTTCTTCGTTGGCGCGGCGGAGGAGGCCCCGCATGGAGGCGATGCAATACGCTACGCCGGCGCGGTGCATGCCCGTGTCGCCGACGAATTCGGGGACGTGGTCAGGCACGATGGAACCGTTGAACTTCACTTGACGGAGAGCTTTGAGGACCTGGTACATGTCGACGTAGCCGTCGTCCGGGAACGTCTCGACGAAGCGGGGAAGGGGGCTGGAGACGTTGCGGAAATGGACGTCGAGGATCTTGTTGCGGCGGCCGTAGTCGGCGATCATTTCGAAGGCATCCTTGCCCATGCGGCTGCCTCCTTCGATCCAGGTTCCGATGCAGAAGGTCAGGCCCCAAGCGGGGGAACCGGCGGCGATTTTTTCGGCACGGGCGTAGCCGTCGGCGTCGACGAAGAGCTTGGCGACGCCGTTCATTTTGGCTAGCGGCGGGTCGTCGGGATGGAGGGCGAGCTTGACGCCGGCCTTTTCGGCGACGGGGAGGACGGCCTTCATGAAGTAGGTGTAAGTGGCCCAGATATCGTCGGCTGAGTACTCGCGGTCGAAGGCTGGTTTTTCGACTTTGGCACGGAAGTCGGGTTCGGAGAACTCGCGGGCTTTGTAGCCGCGGGGGGAGGGGATGGTGGCTGTTGTGTAGGTGTTGGCGGGGTGCCAGTCGTAGTTGGCGACGGGGATTTTGAGGCGGCCGCAGTCGGTGAGGAAGCGGCAGTATTTTTCGATGAATTCGTCGCGGCGGCCGCGGCCGAGTTGGACCTCGGCTTCGCGGTAGTTGTAATCGACGGCGGAGAAGATTTCCATGCCGAAGCGACGGAGGCGGGTTTGGGTCGTCTTCATAAAATCGTAGGAGGCATCGGAGCCGAACTCGATACGGGCGTGGCGGAGGCCGAGTTGTTGCAGGAAGAGGAGGTCGTCATCGGAGAGGCATTTTATGGGC
>CANNLB010000180.1 GCA_947505565.1 Acidobacteriota bacterium
GGCCTCATCATCGATGTCATGCGGAACACCGGCGGCAGCGCCTGCTACAACGAGGAGGTCGTTCGCCGCCTCGTCCCTTACAACTTCCGCGTCCTGGGCCGCGAGATTCGCGCCAACCGAAGCTGGCTGAACAGCTTCTCCAGTGCCTACGAATCCGCCCGCTTCAACAACGCCGAAACCTGGGTTATTCAAACCTACGAAGTCCTACTCGCCGAAATGAAACTCGCCTTCTCGGAAAACCGCGCCCGCACCGGCCCCCTCCCCATCTGCACGCCCAGCCTCGATCGCCTCCCCGCCGCGGTCACCTACAACAAACCGCTCATGCTGATGACCGACGAGTTCTCCACCTCGGCCGCCGACGGCTTCCCAGCCATGCTGCAAGACGCCCGCCGAGGACCCATCTTCGGTTTCCGCACCAATGGCGCCGGCGGTACCGTGCAAAACTTCTCCACAGGACTTTACTCCGAAGCGACGACCCGCTCAACCATTGCCCTCCAACACCGCCAGCGTCCCATCGTCGTCGAAGGCTATCCTACCTCCAATTATGTCGAAAACGTCGGCGTCCAACCCGACCTCCCCTACGACTATATGACCCTCGAGAACCTGCTAACTCAAGGCCGCCCCTTTGTCGAAGCCTTCTCGAAAGCCATCGCCGAGCATATCCGGAGTAACCCCTAGCCCGCTTACATTCGAGCAAGCTTTGTGATAGAGTTCCCCCGATCACTCGGTCGAAAGGAAACTCACCATGCTGGCTCGCGTCTACTTACTAGCCCTCTGCGCCCTCACCCCCGCCCTCGCCCAAGACTCGGGCACCCTCACCGGCACCGTCACCGACTCCAGCGGCGCCGTCGTCGTCGGTGCCCAAGTCTCCGCCATCAACGTCGCCAACAACTTCGAAGCCACCACCGCCTCAAACGCCGAGGGCCTCTACCGTCTCCCCTTCCTCCGACCCGGAACCTACCGCCTCACCTTCACCGCCCCCGGCTTCAAAAGCTTCCTCCGCGACGGCGTCGAACTCCGCGTCGGCGCCATCCTCCCCATCAATGCCGCCATGCAACTCGGCGCCGTCAGCGAGTCCGTCCAGGTCTCCGCCGCCTCCCCCCTCCTCGAAACCGAAACCTCCTCCACCGGCACCGCCATCACCGGCGAGTTCTTCCAACGCATGCCCCTCTATCAACGCCACGTCCGCGCCGTCCTCTATCTCACCCCCGGCGTCAACACTGGCGGCCTCGCCTACGCCGGCTCCCTCGGCGGCTTCTCCATCAACGGCGGCGCTACCGGCAATATCGGCTACTTCGAAGACGGCATGTACGGCGTCCAACCCAGCGGCACCAACACCACCGACACCATCCTCAGCACCATCGCCGAAGCGAAGGTCATCACCACCGTCCTCCCCGCCGAATACGGCCACTCCGCCGGCGGGGCCATCGTCATCGTCAAGAAAAGCGGCACCAATCAGCCCCACGGCGGAGCCGGCCTCCTCTTCCGCGAAGGCCCCATGCAACACCGCCGCTTCATGCAACCCGCCCGCTTCGAACAAACCGGCAACAGTCTCCACTTCTACCAGCCAGACTTCAACCTCTCCGGCCCCGTCTTCATCCCCAAACTCTACGACGGCCGCAACAAAAGCTTCTTCATGGTCGCCGGCCAATACCTCAAGGAACGCCAAGGCGAACAGATCTCCTGGAGCGTCCCCACCCCCGAAGAACTCAACGGCAACTTCAACTACGGCGGTCGCCCCGGCGTCAACGCCATCTTCGATCCCCGCACCACTTCCGTCGCCAACGGCGTCTGGTCCCGCACCCCCTTCCCCGGCAACATCATTCCCAAAGCCCAGTGGGACCCCGTCGCCACCAAGTTCCTCAGCCAGAAAACATGGGAACTCCCCAACCTCCCCGGCTCCCCCATCGCCAACGGCGTCACCGGCAATCTCCAACTCCCCCGCCAAAAAACCGTCGACTGGGTCAACTACAGCGTCCGCATGGACCAGCAATTCTCCAGCCGCTTCAAGATGTTCTTCAACTGGAGCTTCAACACCCGCACCTCCTTCACCCCCAATCTCGACGTCGTCGACCCCGTCTACAACGCCTCCCAACGCATCTCCACCGACGCCCAAACCACCAGCGGCATCGGCACCACTTACACCCTCAGCCCCTCCATGATCAGCGAAACCCGCCTCAACTACTACCGCTTTCGCAACGACACCACCTGGCCCGGCTTCGGTGCCGACTTCGGCAAACTCCTCGGCATCCCCAACATCGGCGTCGGCAGTATGCCCGTCATCAACGGCATCCCCAATGTCGCCAACCCCAGTCTCAACGTCGAAGAAACCCTCAACTTCCGCCAGGATTTAAGCAAGCTCTCCGGCAAGCACGCCTTCAAAGTCGGCTACGACCTCATGCGCCTCCGCCGCAACAGCTACAGCACCGACAACAACGCCGGAACCTTCAACCTCGCCGGCACCGGCGGCCTCCTCCCCAACGGCACCGGCATGCCCAACACCGGCGGCAACGCCCTCAGCCAGTTACTGACTGGCGCCGTCTCCAGCTACGCCATCACCGGCAACCTCCTCAGCAACCTACCCCGCAACTGGATCAACTCTTTCTATTTCCAGGACGATTGGAAGGTAACCTCCAACCTAACCCTGAACCTTGGCGTCCGCTACCAGTTCCAAAGCACCCAGAACAATAAATACAGCCAAATCTCCAGCTTCGACCCCACCGGCCCCGACAACGTCGTCCCCGGCGGCATCGGCGTCATCACCCATCCCACCCAGCTCCACCGCAAGGATTGGAACAACTTCCAGCCCCGCATCGGCCTCGCCTATTCCCTGCCCCGCCGCTTCGTCCTCCGCGCCGGCTTCGCCATCTCTTCGATCGACGAACGCCTCCCCGTCGCTCCCACCGAAGAGTACGGCACCTCCACGAGTCGGATCGATACCCCCAACGGAGACTTCCGTCCGCGCTTCCAACTCGCCCAGGGCCCCCTCTCCGGTCTCCTCCTCCGACCCGTTCTCCGCTCGGACGGCACCATCCCGTTCGCAGGCACCAACTACGCCGGCCGCGGCGCCAGTTGGGTCGACCCCAGCCGCAAGTCCCCCTACTCCATGAACTGGAACTTCGGCCTCCAACACAGCTTCTCTTCGAACTACTTACTCGAACTCACCTACACCGCCAACGCCTCCGTCAACGGCTTCGAAAACCGCGAAATCAACAACGTCTCTTACGATTGGGCCAACAACCTCCGCCTCTCGAACCCCGCCCAGTTCAGCGCCTTCCAAACCAACTCCCAACCCTTCCGCCCCTTCCCCAACTTCGGTAGCATCCTCTTCCGCACGAATGGAGCCCGGTCCAACTATCACGCCGGCACCGTCAAACTAGACAAGCGCATCTCCCACGGCCTCTCCTTCCTCACCTTCTACACCTACTCCAAAGTCATCGATTCCAGCAGCAGTAACAATCTCCTCTCCCGCGACATGGACCGTGCCGAAAGCAGTAACAACCGCACCCACCAATACACCGGCAGCATGAACTATCAACTCCCCTTCGGCAAAGGCCGCAAGTGGCTAAACTCCGGCAAGTGGATTAACGCCATGCTCGGCGGCTTCGACATGGTCTATCTCTACCGCATCCAAAGCGGCGACGCCCTCACCTTCGGTTTCGCCGGCAGCCCCTTCCAGTACATGCCCGGCGTCGTCGCCACCCGCGCCGGTCGACCCAACTCCACGGGCGAACGAGCCATCCTCCGCGACAACTGGCAGGACATCGGCCCCAATCGCTTCGTCCAGGCCGCTCAAAATGGCCTCATCGAGTCGATGAGCTACTTCTCCTACCCCGCCGCCTTCACCCAAGGCAACGTCGGCCGCAACACCTTTGACCGGCAACGCTTCATCGACACCCAATTCTCCGCCTCGAAAGACTGGCAGATCAAGGAACGGCTAACCGCCACCTTCCGCTTCGACTTCCAAAACCCGTTCAAGTGGTACAACCTCTCCGCCCCCAACACAACTGTGAACTTCACCAACCCGGCCGTCTTCGGTAAGGTCTCCACCAGCACCTCCGACGAAGGCACCACCGCCAACGCCGGCGGCCAAGGACTCATGAACATCACCGTCTCGTTCCGCTTCTAGCCGACTTCCAATTCGTTATATACTTCCGCCATGATTGCGGTATCCAGGAACAACGAATCCATTCCCACGATGGAGGAAAAACGAGCCGCCGTCGACGAGATCGTCTCCAGTCAAACCCTCGGCCGCTCCGACCAACTCAAAGCGTTTCTTCACTTCGTCTGCGAATCCGAAATAAACGGCAGCGGGGCCGAGCTGAATGAATACTTAATCGGCGTGCAAGTTCTTGGTCGCCCAGAGGGCTACTCAACCTCGGACGACGCCACCGTCCGCACTCGCGCCCACGCCCGTATGGCCCGAAAACTCGATCCGCCGCATCCCAAGTTCAACCAAGGGTTACATCTCCGTCCGAAACTTCGGGATGTGCGAGTCGGCGAGTGCCCCGGAAACTCCACGGATCAAACAGGAGACGCCAAAATCGTGGACACGGCGCATACCTCCGGCGCGCCAGCCGTTCATGACTGATGCCAGCGTGGCTGCGGTCATGACTGCGTGGCTTGATCGGGCGGGTGAGGTCGGCCATTGCTGGTTCATCCAGACCGCCAGAGAGATCAGCAGAAAGCGGAACGGGTCCAGGCACTTCGACATCGGGTCGTCTCATTATCGACGACGCCAGGGATTATCTCCCGCTGTTTCAGATAGATCGAGTTTTCGGGCCATACGAGGAAGCCTAGGTCCGCAACCGGCAGCAGAACCCCGACGCCCTCACCGAGCCCCCCGCTACTGCGCTTTGTTCAGAATCTCCCCGTACAACTCCGGCCGCCGCCGTTCGAGCAGGTCCCGCCGCCGCTTCCCCGGATTCACCCGCCCCAGCACCACCTGGTCCTGTTCGCCCTGATTGGCGGCCACCACCTTCCCGCCCGGGTCGATAATCAGGCACCGCCGCGGATGCACAAACGCCAGCCACACCCCGTTCTCGTAGGCCCGCACCCGCATCATCATGTCATTCATCTCGCCATAGGAGCCCCACGCCGGCACCAGCAGAAACTGCGCCCCCTTCAACGCCAGAATCCGCGCCGGCTCCGTCATCTGCCGGTCGTAGCAGATCAGCGTCCCCCACCGTCCGAACCGCGTCGTCACCACGGGAAAGCTGGTGCCCTTGGTGTTGAACGGTTCGTCATCCGCAGTATGGCTCTTCGAGTAGTGGGCCGCCAACTCTCCCTCGGGCGAGAAGACGGCGACCGAGTTAAACATCTCCTCCCCGCGTCGCTCGGCAAAACCGATCGAGAGATAGATCTTCAACTCCCGCGCCAGCCCCGCGATGCGCCCGAGCAGCGGACCATCGATCCGTTCACCGGCAGCCAGATACCGCTCCCGCGTCAATCCCGGCGTCCGCTTCTCGTTGCCCACGTAGCCCTCAAGAAAACCTTCGGGCGAGATCACCACCTGCGCTCCCCGCCCCGCGGCCTCCCGCGTGTACCGTTCCAGTTTCTGATAATTGCCCTCTTTGTTCCAGGGCTCCGGCATCACACTCAGCCCGGCCACGACAAACGACCCGCCCGCCGGCGGCGGAGCCGCCACCACCGTCCCGGCCACGAAAAGAGAAACGAACCAACGAAGCACCATGAGAGTTCCGCCCTGAGCTTATCAGATTCAATCCCGGATCACCCCGGCCCCCAACCCAAACTAGCCCCCCGGCACAGTTCATGGATTTGATTGTCACCTCGCTGGAACGGCGGCCCGCGATCCTCCTGAATACGGCAACCGGCGGCGGACACTGGTTGACGCTATCCGTGGTTGGCAGGTAGGCAAACCGGGATTCGATCGGCGCGCGCATCATCGTGACTACACCGGCCGGTCGCACCATGCATTAGTGGGTGAGCCCGAGCGTGGGTTTTCTCTCCTCAAGCGATCCGCGCGTGCATATTGGACTTGGACCAGAAACGAGGGCGGCTTCCATTGAGGTCCGCCGGCCGGGGGGCGGTACGATCACACTGAAAGACGTGGCGGCGGACCAGTTTTTAACGATTCGCGAGCCGATTTAGGGGTGATGACGGCCCGGTTGAAATGCAACTTCCCGCACCTGCATCGATAAATATTCTCTCGACATCAAGCGGTCGGCGCGGAAGGATTGGATGCGCCCGCGCTCCCGCCGGGAACGGGCCCAATTTGATTGTCGTTCTCGGAAACCTGATCTTAACGCCTGATCGGCCGGGATTCACAGCTTTTGGGG
>CANNLB010000181.1 GCA_947505565.1 Acidobacteriota bacterium
CGGCAGCAGCTCGACGTGGCTATAGTTCAGCCGCTTCACGTACTCAACCAGCGTAATCGCCATCTCCCGATAGCTCAGCGGCCGTCCATCGGGATGCCGCATCCAGCTCTCCAGATGCACCTCGTAGACCGACATCGGCTCGTCCAGCGGCTTCCGCCCCGCCCGTTCAGCCATCCACGCCTGATCGGTCCACTCGTATCGCCCCAGGTCCGCCACCACCGAAGCCGTCTTCGGCGGAATCTCCGTCTGAAAACCATACGGGTCGCACTTCAGCATCTCGTACCCGTTGTACTTACTCTTCACAAAATACTTATAGTGGACTCCGTAACTAATCCCCGGGATGAATAACTCCCAAACCCCGCCGTCCCGCATCCGCATCGGATGGCGCCGCGTATCCCAGTCATTGCAATCAGCCGTCACACTCACCGCCTGCGCGTTCGGCGCCCAGACAGCAAACAGCACCCCGTCGATCCCCTCGACCTCCATCCGGTGCGCCCCCAGCGTCTCCCACGCCCGGTACAAAGTTCCTTCCCCGTGCAGGTGCAAATCGAACTCACTCAGCACCGGCCCAAACCGATACGGGTCCTCGAGCTGCTCGGTCCGCCCATCGGCAAGCGCAAGCTCCAGCCGATACGGGCCCGTCCACTCGCCCACCCAAAATCCAGTCTCGAACGTTTGCCGCATCGGCTGCCGCATTTCTCCCCGCATCAAGCTCACCGACGTCGCCTGCGGCAGGAATACCCGCACCTCGCCACCCTGCGGACCAAGGATCCGAAACGGGTCACCGTGATAACTCCCCAGCAGAGCGTCAATCTCTTCGCAGAGCATGCGTCTATTATGGCAATAGTGCTTGATTTTCTGAAGACTATTCCCAAAGCCGAACTCCATGTCCATTTGGAAGGCTCCTACACCCCCGACGTCGACGACGCCGAACTCGCTGCCAAGTGGGATTGTTACGATTTCCCCAGCTTCCTCGAGTCCTTTAAATGGACGGTCAGTTTCCTCAAAAAACCTGAAGATTATGGCCGCGCGGCCAAGCAGCTCATCGGCTCCCTCCGTCGTCAGGGGGTCACTTATGCCGAAATCACCCTCTCTGCCGGAGTCGTGAAATGGAAGCGCCTCGACCTCGAAGCCGTTTACGCCGCCGTCAACCACGAATCCCGCCGCTCTTCGTTCCCTGTCTACTGGATCATCGATTGCATCCGCCAGCACGGCGGAGGTGGCGCCATGCCCATCGCCAAATTCGCCGCTCATCATGCCAGCAATGGCGTCGTCGGCTTCGGCGTCGGCGGTGACGAAACCAGTACCTCCGCCGAAGAATTCCGCGGCGCCATCAAAGCCGCCGGGGTTCCGTTCGTCCCTCACGCCGGAGAAATCTCCAACGCCGAAAACGTTTGGGAAATGGTCCGCCTTGGCGCTCGCCGCATCGGCCACGGCATTCGCGCCGTACAGGATCCCGCCCTCATGGCACACCTCAAGCAGCACGACATCCCGCTCGAAATCTGCCTGTCGAGCAACCTCCGCACCGGCGCCGTCCCCTCCCTCAGCGCCCATCCGCTTCGTCAACTCTTCAACGCCGGTGTGCCCATCGTCCTTGGCACCGATGACCCCGCAATCTTTGGCACCCATCTCCTCAACGAGTACCAACTCGCCGCCGAACTCGGCTTCACCGAAAACGAGCTCCGCCAACTCGCCGAAAACAGCCTCCGCTACGCCTTAGTATCATAGGCAGGTGTCCTGGAAACTCCTCAACAGCCGGACGGTCATCGACGACGAGTGGATAACCGTCCGCAGCAATGACTATCTAACCCGCGATGGCCGCTCGCTCAATGGCTACTATTTGATCGAGCGCCGCGACTTCGTCGTCATTGTCGCCGAATGCCGCGGCGAGCTCGTTCTCGTCCGCGAGCATCGCGTCGGTACCGGCCGCCAATACCTAGGCTTTCCGGCCGGGTACATCGAAGCGGGCGAAGAGCCGATCGCGGCGGCCATGCGCGAATTCCAGGAAGAGACCGGGTTTCAAGCGTTAAAGGGGACGCTCCTCGCTGAGCTCGATCCCCAGCCAGCCTACCTGAAGAGCCGGGCGTTTGTCGTTCACCTCCAAGCCAGCGACCGGCCCATTGAAAGCTCGATCGACGAGGAAATCGACGAGGTGCTCCTTCTCGATTGGGAGACCGCGATCGACAAGGCCCGCCACGGCGAAATCAACGAAATGCAAACCGTCGCGGCACTTTACCTCGTCCGCGACCTACTGGGAAAGGGTTGATCGAGAAAGGTCTTTAACCAGCTGCTCCAGCTTCTGCAGGCGGTCCTTAAGCTCGGCAATCTCTTGCCCGGCTAGGTCCGGCAGCTTGCCATGTTCGAGATCGTCGTCGCTCTCCGCACGGCGCCGGACGATCTTGCCAGGGATGCCAACGACCGTCGAACCTGCTGGAACCGTGTGAACCACCACGCTACCCGCTCCGATCCGTGAGCCATCTCCGATCTTGATGTTACCCAAAACCTTGGCTCCCGTGCCGACGATTACGTGGTTTCCCAACGTCGGATGCCGTTTGCCGCACTCCTTACCGGTCCCTCCCAACGTCACCCCCTGATACAGGAGAACGTCGTCTCCGATCTCAGCAGTCTCGCCAATCACCACGCCCATCCCATGGTCAATGAAAAACCGGCGGCCGATCGTCGCGCCAGGATGGATCTCAATGCCGGTAATCCACCGGCAGAACTGCGATAACACCCGCGGCAACAAAGGCATTCCAGCCTTGTACAGCCGATGCGCCACCCGATGAACGAGAATCGCATGCAGGCCCGGATAGCAAAGCAAAATCTCCAGCGTGCTCTTGGCAGCCGGATCTTCCCGGAAGACGGTATCGATTTGCTCTCGGATCGTGGCGAACATCGCTAACTCTCCAGTATCGCAGGTCCTCAGCCACCGAAGAGACGGAGCAGTAACCCCGCTCCGCAGAATGCTCATCCGAAGACACTCAACACCGCTAAAGACAGATGAAAGTCTTGATTCCAGCGGGCGTCAACCTCGACCTCTCAACGATCCTTCAGCTTTTCGTAACGGCCGCCAAAGCTGCTAAGCCCTCCATGAAAACCATGGGATCGGAGTAGCACCAGCTCTGGCGAGGAAGCAGCCAGGAGGCGGATTTCCCGGGCTTTGCCGCGGAGTTGCTGGATCTGATGGCGGGTTCCATGAGCCCAAAGAACCAGAAGGGTGATCCCGAGATCGAGCAGAAGCGATCGGGGAATCACTTCCACCAAATTTGTCCGCTTGCGGAGACAGCGGCACAGGTTTACCCCGGCAATGCAGACACCCACGGCCACCAGAAACAGGAGCGCCCCAACAATGAGCCGGGGCACCAACCGTTTATTCTTCGTCGTTCTAGGGTATAATTTCGGATATGCTAGAGGGCTATCTTCCTCTTTTCGTCTTCTTGACTATCTGCATCGCCTTCCCGCTCGGCGCTTTGCTGATGGGCAAGTTATTGCGGCCCTCAGCGCCTTTCCGCGTTAAGTTAGAAGCTTACGAATGTGGAATCGAATCTCTTAGCGGCTCCCGTGGCCGCTACACAGTACGCTTTTATCTAGTCGCTATCTTGTTCGTCATCTTCGACGTTGAAACTGTGTTCCTGTTCCCCTGGGCGGTCCGCTATAAACAATTGGGCTGGTTTGGAGTGGCAGAAGCACTGGCTTTTCTGGCCATCCTCGTGGTCGGTTACGTCTGGGCCTACAAGAAGGGCGCACTCGAATGGGTCTAACCGACTTTCTCCTCGCTGTCCCCGCTGCTCCCCCGCGTCCAAAACAAAATCAACTAAAATTGTGAGGAATACTTATGACAGCCTCTCTTTCGGCTCCACTACACCGTTTCCTGCCCTTGTTGGCACTTGGGATCTGCACGATCGGCACAGCCGCGGCACAGCCCCGTCTTCGCCTTTCCGAGACGACGCTAGGTCCAATCTCCATCGCAGTGGGGGCCAACGGCGCCACCCGTAGTATTGACGCGACGAATCCCGGCAGCGGCAGCCTTACGCTTTCCGCCCGGTCTTCGGTGAGTTGGATCGCCCCTACAATTGGTGCTTCCAGGGTCTGCTCACTGGGCGGAAACACCTGCGTCCCGATTCAGTTTGGTCTGAATACGGCGTCCCTAGCCCGCGGCGTCTACACCGGTATCGTGACGGTTTCGGACCCGGCAGCCATCGATGCGCCGCAAACGATTACGGTCACCGTTCAAGTTGGCGGCAGCGTCCCGGACGCGACCACCTTGTTCGTCCCGACGCGGGCCGGTGCCACAGCATCCGCATCCTTCGCCACCAACAGCCCGATCCAGGGCGCACCGTCCACCACGAGCGGCGGGAATTGGCTATCCCTGGCTTTTGATGGAGCCAGCAGCTTCGCGTTCACCCTACCGTACGTGGTTCGCGTAACGAACCCGGGGCTGGCGGAGGGCACCTACAACGGTGCGCTGGCCATTTCCGGCTCGATCTTCGCCCCGGACAACAAAAGTATTCCGGTGACGATGCGCGTTACCTCCCAGCCGATCCTCGCCCTTTCGCAAACGTCGGTTCGGACGCGCCTGGCGCTGACCGCTCCGCAACAGACGACATTCATAAACTGCACCAACGCGGGCTTAGGAGCGCTGACGCTTGCCGACAATGCGGCGACAGTTTCGGCCGGAGCGAGTTGGCTGACGGCCACTCGCTTTCCGGGGACCAACTTCATCCAATTGAATGCCAATTCGACCAACCTCGCGCCCGGCAACTACTCGGCAACGGTGACGATCAACAGCAACGCGGTGAATGGCCCCCTGACGATGCCGTATGACTTTGAAGTGGTGGCGGCGGGACCACCGCAGGTTTCGGCCGGTGGCGTGGTCGACAACGCTACCTACGCCGGCAACGACGAGTTGGGCCGCGGCGTAATCGCGGCAGTTTTTGGCGAACAACTACTCATGCGGGATCCGGTCGCCGCGACGAGCCTGCCTTTGCAAACCACGCTGAGCGGCCTCCGGGTGTTGATCAATAACCAGGCGGCGCCGGTCTACTACGCCTCCTACAACCAGATCAACTTCCAGATTCCCTTTGACGCGCCGGAAGGCCTGGCGACGGTTTCGGTGGAGCGGGACGGGGTACGTTCGAACCTGACCGCGGTGCGGATCGTGAACCGGGCGCCCCGGCTGTTGACGTTTGGAAGCTTCCCCGGCTACGGGATCATCGTCAACCAGGACGGGACCTACCCATTGCCGCCGAGCGCTGGTTTGGGTGTCGCGGCGCGGCCGGCTCGGTCGGGCGATACGCTAGTGATCTACGCACTTGGATTGGGTCCGACGGTACCCGCGGTGCTGAGCGGCGTTGGTGCGCCCACCAGTCCGTTGGCATCGGTGAGCCCAACGCCGGGCGTGGTCATCGGAGTGAACTCAATTGCTCAAGTGGATTCGATCACCCCTGACTTCGCGGGCCTCACGCCCAGCTTTGTCGGATTGTATCAGATCAACGTCCGGGTCCCGACTTCGGTTGAGAAGGGCAACGCGGTGCCACTCTACATCAACTTTGGCAACCTAGTCAGCAATCGGGTTACTTTGGCGATCCAATAACCTCCATGCGTCTTTACTACGACAACCCCTATTCCACGTCGTTTGAGGCGCAAGTGCTGGAGACTCAGCAAGAAGGCCGTCGGGTGTATCTCGACCAGACGGCCTTCTACCCGACTTCAGGCGGGCAGTTACACGACTGGGGGACACTGAACGGCGTGGCCGTTCTGGATGTCGTCGACGAAGACGACGGGCGGATTGCGCATTTACTGGCGGGGCCTTTGACGAGGACGGCGGTCGTAGGGGAGATCGATTGGGGGCGGCGGTTTGACCATATGCAGCAGCACAGCGGCCAACATTTGCTGTCGGCGGTGACGCCGCATTTGACGGTCGGGGTCCACCTGGGATTGGAGACGTCGACGGTTGACTTGGCGACGGAGAGACTGGATGTGGTGGCGCTCGAGGATCTGGCGAACGCGGAAGTGTTCCGGAATCGGGCGGTGGCGGTGAGCTATGAAGACGCCGAGACGGCGCAGGGATTACGGAAGGCGACGGAGCGAGTGGGGACCATTAGAATTGTGACGATGGATGGGCTGGACCGTTCCGCCTGCGGTGGGACGCATGTGCGGGCGACGGGGGAGATTGGCCCGATTTGGATTCGAAAGACGGAGAAGATTCGGGGGAATCTGCGGGTTCATTTTCTGTGCGGCAATCGGGCGCTACCAGCG
>CANNLB010000182.1 GCA_947505565.1 Acidobacteriota bacterium
CCCGAGCCTCCCGTAGTTCCACACCCGAATCGGCCGATACGCCGCCTGCCCATCCCCGTCGGAATCGGCATAACCCATCGCTTTCGAGTATGTGTACGCCAAGCTCAACGACAATCCCCGGGCGAACCGCCGGTTCGCCGTCACCTGCATGGAGTTGTAGTTCGACGTGCTGGAGAAATCGTTGTAACTGATCGTTCCCCATCCCGGAAACGGGCGGAAGAAGTTGTCCGGCAAGGGCGTCGCCGGGTTCGATGGGTCCGCGTTCTGCGCCAGATACCTCGCCCCGTAAGGCACCGCATTCAGATTCTTGCTCACCTGCAAATGCCGGCCGACGTTGCCGACGTAAGAAACGTCCACCACCGTCCCCCGGCCAATGTCCCGCTGAACCCCAAACGTGAAGTTATACATCGATGGCGTTACCGCCTTGCGCTCAAATGTCGAAGTATTGTTCGGGAACAGCACCCCCGACGAAGTCAGGTAAGTCGCCAAGTTGCCGTAGTAAACCTGCGGCGTCTGCTGCGTCGGCGGGTTCTGCGAAAAGCCGCGGACTCCCGGCGCCACCGTGTTGTGGAAGACGCCGAACCCCGTCCGGATCGCCGTCTTGCCGTCGCCGAACGGGTCGTAAGCGATGCCAAATCGCGGTTCGTACAACACCGACGCCTGGTCCCGAAAGCCCCGTGGATACGAGCGATCTGAGGCCACCACAGAGCCGTTAAACGGATCCCCGCTGCCAGGTACAAATGCCCCGATGAAAACAGCCGGTAGAATGGCCCCGTTCTGCGGATTCACGGCCCGCCGCCCTTGCGGCGTTGAAATCGGCCCATACAGCGTCGGGATCTTCTTCGGGTCAAACAGCCCGGAGTTCCACGCCGAAGCCGTCTCCCGGGCGTGGTACCACTGGTTGAACCAGACAAAACGCATGCCGTAATCAATCGTCAGCTTTCGATTTACCTTCCACGTATCCTGCACAAACCACCCCATCGTCGTTTTTCGCCCCTCGTTCGACGGCCGCGAGGCCGACTCACTATACGACGCAAACTGCCCCAGCACCGCGTTCGAATAGGCGTAGTTGCTGTCGAAAGGATTATTCACGTCCCGGCCAAACGCAAAGCTTCCGCCGTAAGTCCCTTGCTCCCCTTCGTAGTTCCGAATCCGCTCAAAGCTGATCCCTGTCTTCAAAGTGTGCGGTCCCCACGTATGGGTCACGTTGTTGCTGAAATTGATCGCCGTGTCCGCTCCGCGCAGCGGAAAACGACCATCATAAGTAATCGCCGCCGCTCCCGGAACACCGCCGTAACTCGCTTGCGGAATCACGCCGAACGGGTTGTTCCCGGGATAGTATTGACCTAGGCCGCTCAGGCCCCGGTCCTTCCGAAGCACCTTCTTCAACTCTTCATCGCTCTCCGGTGGGCCTTTCTCCACGGAATGCCTTACTCCGCCCGTAAACTCGTTTACTGTATGCGGCGATAGAATTCGCGCCCAATTTAAGACAATCCCGTTGTCGGTAAACGTATAGTGCTGCTTCACTAGGCCCCAGTTCGATGATCCCGCCGCTACCGCATAACCCAGCGAATCGGCATACCATGTTGAACCGCGCACGTTGATCGAATCGTTCGCCGTCGGTCGCAGGTCGATTCGAAACAGATGCTGGTCGCGCGGTTGATCAATCGCTTCCTGAAATTGGTAGTTAAAGTTGCCGCCCGTCACCGCCCGGTTTAACTGATTCGGCAGCGGGAAGATGTTCAGCATCGCTTGGCCGTTCCGATCCAGTCGGCTCGTCGGGATCACATTATTGGGGAAGTTGGCATTCGACAGCGGATCCCGAATCAGAATCGGCCGATTGTTTACGTCCACGGTCTGCGAGTAATCGCCCGTCCGCTCCAGCGCCGAAGGTACGGTCACTTGCCGCACCGCCTGCGGGTTCTTCACCCACGATTTCTCAAACGAGTAAAAGAAGAAGACCTTGTCTTTACTCCCGGGCAGTAATTTACCCAGATTCACCGGCCCACCCAGGGTCGCCCCCAGCGTCGTATACCGGTAGATCGGCAGCGGAACACCCGTCCGGTTGTTGAAGAAGTTGTTCGCGTTCCAACTCTCGTGGCGCTTAAACCAATAAGCGCTGCCATGATAGTCGCGCGATCCCGACTTCGTCACCACGTTGATCGAACTGCCACCATTGCGCCCATATTCGGCCTGATAATTATTCATCAGCACCTTCACTTCGCCAATCGCGTCCATATTGATCGGGCTCGAAAACGTCCCCGGGCTTCCCAGGTCGTTCCCCGTTACCCCGTCGACTTGCAGGCTGTTCCAGTTGCTTCGCGTTCCCTGAATGTTCGGTGACTGCGTCCCGAAGCTACCGCCCAGAAACTCCGTATCGACGCCCTGCGAAACGCCCGGCAGGATCCGTAACATCGAAACCACGTCGCGCCCTCGTATCGAGATCTGCTCCAACTGCCGCGCTCCAATCAGCGCTGAATGCTCGGTCGAACTCGTCTGCACCGTCACTGCCTGGGCCGCAATCGTAATCGACTCCGTCACCGACCCTACCGTTAAGGCCAAGTTGCCCACGCTCAAACGCTCCGCCGCGCTCAGCACGTTGCCCGTCTTCTTCAACGGCCGAAACCCCGCCACCTCAACCGTTACCGTGTACGTGCCTGGCTGTAGGGCAGGGAAGACGAAGTCACCCGTTTCGTTCGTTGTCGCTGTTCGTTCTTCCCCCGTCCGCTCGCTCGATAGTTTCACGCCCACGGCGGAAACCACGTTCCCGGAGGGGTCGACCACCGTACCCGAAAGTGACCCTGACACGGTCTGCCCGTGAAGGGATAAGCTTACCAGCAAGACGATAAAACGAAGCATGAAGCGCATCTGCTGAGAATCATAACCGAAGTCGCACGGATCGATCCCTAATGATCGTTAATTAGCTGCCCCGGCTTCCACCATCGCTTACGACCGTCGCCAAGAGGAGGCCGGGCCAGAGAATCGCCCAAGCGATTCGCGATATCCTTGCAAACGATCCCATGCGCCTGATCTTTTTTCTTGCCACCTGCTCTCTTGCCGCGGAACTTCCCATCCCCGACGACGTCATTGTCTCCCGCGATATCTCATTTGCTTCCATCACCCACGATAAGCTCGGCATGGACATCGTCCGTCCCAAGGCCCCCGGCAACCATCCCGGTGTCGTTTTGATCCACGGCGGCGGCTTCAGCGGCGGCAACCGCCAAAGCTATCTTCCCCTCGCCATTCGCCTTGCCCAGAACGGCTACGTTGCCGCCACCGTCTCCTACCGTCTCACGCCCCATTACCAGTTCCCCCTCCCGCTTCACGACGTCAAATCCGCCGTCCGCTTCCTCCGTGCCAACGCCGCCAAATATCACCTTGATCCCGCCCACATGGGTGCCATCGGCACCTCCGCCGGTGCCACCTGGGCCCAGTTCCTCGCCGTCTCCCGCAATGTCCCTTCGCTCGAAGGTAAAGGCCCCCATCTTGATCAATCCAGCAGCGTCGATTGCGCCGTCAGCTTCTACGGTCGTTCCGATCTCCGCCGCTCGTACGAAGGCAGTCGCAACGCCGCCGAAGCCGTCCCGCCCCTCGTCGGTGGTGACCGCCAACATGCTCTCGACGCCCACCTCCGCGCCAGCCCCCTCAATTGGATTAACCCCGACTCCGCCCCCATCCTCGCCGTCCACGGCACCCGCGATCAAAACGTCCCCTATGAGCAATCCCTCTTTCTCATCGAACGCCTCAAGTCCGTCGGCGTCGATGCCGAACTCGAAACCATCGCCGAAGGAGTCCATGGCTTCAAAGGGGCCGACGAAGAACGAGCCATCGCCCGCACTTTAGACTTCCTCAACCGAAAGCTCAAACCAATCACCCTCGAAACCCGTCGCCTCATGGTCACCGACCACGGCCCCGGTGCCGAAATCCTCGCCGTCTCCTGGCCTTCCGGCCGCGTCCTTTGGCGTCGGCCCAACCACCGCGGCACCGAAGTATCCGTCCTTCCCAATGGCCACGTCCTCTACATCGAAGACCCCAAGAGCCTCGTCACCGAACTCGACGCCAACCAAAACGTCGTCTGGCAATACAAGACCCCTCCCGGCTCCAACCTCGTCAGCGCCCAGCGTCTGGCCAGCGGCAACACGCTCCTAGTCGACGATATCGCCGCCAGAATATTCGAAGTAACTCCGTCCGGCGCGATCGGCTGGAGCGTCGAAAAGCCAGAGTTTAAAGGGCAAGCCATGCGCCGCGCCCGCCGTACCGCCACCGGCACCACCCTCGTGCCGATTCAGATCCCCGGCCTCATTCTCGAAATCGATGCCACCGGCAAGGTCCTCCAGCGCCTCGAATTCCCCAAACGAATGCCCGCCCATGCCTTGCCCCTTCCCGACGGCGGAATGATGATCGGCCTCGCCGGCCCCGGAGAGGTTCGCCACGTCGATGCCGCCGGCAAAACGGTCAAGACCTTCGGCGGCCTTGACCCCGCCGCTCGCATGGCCTGGACCAGCGCCTTTGCCCCGACGCCGGAAGGCGGCCTCATCGTCGCCGACTATATGGGCTTCCGCATCGTCGAGTTCGACGCCGCCGGAAAGATCCTCCACCAGGTCAAGAATCTCCCCTGGGCCATGACCACGCTCGCCCTACTGCCTTAAGAAGCCGCCATGCGAAACCCGTCCTTGGTCCTCCGCAGTTCGCTCCGCAGCAACTCCCGATGCTGTTCCAGCAGTCCTTTTCCCGCTGGTTCCAAGGCTAGGTTCCGCGACTCGCCCGGATCCGTCAGTAAGTCGAACAACTGCTCCGCCCGCTGCCCCGAGTTAAACGCAATATACTTATAGCGTTCGGTCCGTAACATCCGTCCTTCCCGCTCCGCGGAATCAAACCGCAAATGCGAAGTAACATGCGGACGCGGTTGCGCCTGCCCATTGCAACTCGGCCGCAGGGAGATTCCGCGTGCCTCGGCTGGCGGCGCAATCCCCGCGAAGTCGCAAAACGTCGGCACAATGTCCATTAGCGTTACCAGGTCCCGAGATCGCTGCCCGGCTCGGATCCCCGGCCCACTCAGGAAGAAAGGTACGTGCACCGACTCCTCCCAAAACGCGGCTTTCTGTACCCACCGATGCCCACCCATCCCTTCGCCGTGGTCCGATGCAAACGCGACTACCGTATTGCCGTCCAACTGGTTTTCTCGCAAAGCCGCTATCACGCGGCCAATTTCTTTGTCCACCGTCTCCACCATCCGGTAGTAGTCGTGCAGATAGTGCCGGAAGTCGTCCCGCATCCATTGCGACGCCGTGCCCACTGCTTGCGACATCAGGTCATATCCCGCCGTGCGGTGAAACTGCATCGCCTCCGGCTCCTTCGGGTCCACGGTCAAGTTAGTCGGGGCTGGCGGATAACTAAACCGTCGCGGATGGTTCCGCGCGCCCGGATGCTGGCGAATCCAGTCGCAGATATCATGCGGGTTCATGAACGACGCAACGAGTAAGAACGGCTCCGCCGAACCCTTCGCCTGGTGCAAGTACTGGACGCAGGCATCGGCCACCGGGGCGTCCATGTCCTTCCCTAAGGCGCTTCCTCCCGCGATCTTCTCGAACGCCGTCATCCCGTCGAACGACTTCGGCAGGTGCCACTTGCCCGCGTAGGCGGTCTTGTAGCCCCCCGCCCGGAAGATCGCCCCCATTGTCGGAATCGTGGCTGGAATCGACTGCCCATTGGTCATCACCCCTGTCTCATGCGGTAGCCGGGAGGTGAAAATACTGCCCCGCGATGGGGAGCAAACCGGGTAGTTACAATATGCCTCCTCAAATACCGTCCCAGACGATGCTAGCGCGTCCATCACCGGAGTCGATAGCCAAGGGTTCCGGGCTCCCGACCACGCCGTATGCGACTGCTGGTCGGTCAGAATCAACAATAGGTTCGGGCGCTTTAACATCTGCGCCGACGCAGCGGACAAGGCCAGGAAATGGCGGCGGTTCATCTCAGAAGTTTACTACTACCGTGTTGGGCTCAACTCCGTCAGTCGACCGCTCAAGGTCCGCGACAGGAGCACATTCACCTGATCCAAGCACGCGAGCCCTCCCTCCGCTCCCGCTGTAACCATCTCGGTCCGTTGCTCCCCGTTCCCTAAAGCGAAAGGACAAAAACGCTCGGCTCTGTTACTAAGTTGGCTGCCGCCAAACCGATACCGCTCGCATCCGCCGCGAACAATCCGGGCACCACCGCCGCAACCCGCGCCAAGCCCACAAACGTCC
>CANNLB010000183.1 GCA_947505565.1 Acidobacteriota bacterium
AACGGTAACGTTGAACGGCACCTCGAAGGTCGTCAAGACCGACATCGGAACCGACAACGGCGTGATCCACGTGATCGATACCGTGATCATGCCCCCGAGCAAGTAGTCGGTTCGTCCATTTAACTAGATTTTGGATGAGAAGGTCGAGGCCCTACCGGGCTTCGGCCTTCTTGCTTTTGGGGTTCTCGGTATACGATAGAAGCTCATGAATCCCAACGGAATTGCAGGAAAAACAGCCGTCATCACCGGCGCTTCGCGCGGCATCGGGGCCGCCACCGCTCGCATGCTTGCCGCCGCCGGTGCCGCCCGCCTCGTGCTTCATTACTCGTCTTATCAGCAAGGTGCCGCCGAGCTCGCGGTGGAACTCGCGAATTGTCAGGTGGACCTGATTGGGGCCGACCTTTCTACCGATGCGGGGCTGACCGGCTTCATCAATCAACTGAAGGCCACCGCGCCGGACGCCGATATCCTCATCAACAATGCCGGACACTTGGTTCACCGCGCGAAGATGCCCGAGTTCACCTTTGACCTGTATGACCGGGTGATGACGTTGAACACGAAGAGCGTCTACTTCATCACGCAGGCCTTGGCTCCGGCGATGATCGCGAAAGGTTCGGGGCACGTCATTAACCTGAGTTCGATCGCGGCTCGCAATGGCGGTGGGCCTGGGGCGACCATTTACGCGGCTTCGAAGGCAGCGGTTTCGTGCATCACGAAAGGGTTGGCGAAGGAGTTGGCACCGGCGGGTATTCGCGTGAACGCGGTGTCTCCGGGTACGGTCGACAACTATTTCCATGAGAAGTACTCGACGCAGCAGATGCTCGATACGGCGAAGTCGCTGACCCCGGCCGGTCGGTTGCAGAACAACGAAGAGATTGCCAGCGTGATTGCGTTTCTGCTGAGTGATGCCGCGAGTGGCATTCATGGACAGACGATCGAGATCAACGGCGGCATGTATATGGTTTAGGATGCCGAGTTTGGTTTTCCCCGGCGGATTCACCCGGGGATTCCATTTTTCCGGTACACTAGAAAGTTATGGCTAAAGCAAACCTATACGCTGCTGAGTACATCGGTAGCGGCACCTTCATCATTTCGAAGCCGAAGCGCTCTAAGAAGAAGCGCCGTCAACAGGCCGTTCGTAGCCCGAAGCCGGGTATGCGGAAGTAGTCCTTGCGCATTAAAGAGCTGAAGCTCCATCCCATCGCGGTGGCCGACGGCCCCCTGCGTTCTTCCTACGGTCTTCACGCCCCTTACGCCCTCCGGACCATTGTTGAAGTGGTCACCACGGATGGCATTACCGGAATTAGTGAGACCTATGGTGGCGATGGCCCGGTTGGGGCGCTGGAAAGCGTTCGCCACCGTGTCGAGGGGATGGACCCCTTCCAGCTCACTGGATTTTGGCAGTATCTGCAGGGGCAAGCCCGGGAGATCGAGGCGCAAGCCACGTCGACCGGGGCTCGCTCGCAGACTTGGCTCGTGCCGGGTGAGAACCCGTTGGACGTGCATACGCGGACGAACGCCGCGATTGAAGTGGCTTGCCTGGACGCGATAGGCAAGGCGCTCGGTCGGCCATTGTGTGATCTGGTCGGGGGCAAGTGTCGCGATGCGGTGCCGTTTTCCGCCTACCTGTTCTATAAGCACGCCGGCGGCGGCGGGATGGGCGACGACGTGCGGGAAGACGAGTACGGCGAGATTTTGACGCCGGAAGCGGTGGTCCGCAGCGCTAAGCAGATGGTGGCGCAATACGGCTTCAAAGAGATTAAGTTGAAAGGCGGCGTGTTGGATCCGGATGCCGAAATGGACGCCATTCGGGCCCTTCGGGCGGAGTTCGGGCCGAGCTTTCCTTTGCGGATTGATCCGAACTGCGCGTGGTCGGTGGATACTTCGGTTCGGGTTGGCCTGGGGCTGGTGGAAGAACTGAGTAACGGTGGTTATCTGGAAGACCCCTGTGCCGGGATGGAAGGCATGGGTGAGGTCCGTCGTCGGCTACTGGCCGCGGGCGTGGATACGCCGCTGGCTTCGAACGTGGCGACGACTTGCTTTGCGCATGTGCCGGTGGCGAAGCAGACAGACGGGGTGCAGATCATTCTTTCCGATCCGCACTATTGGGGCGGGGTGCGGGCGCAGCAGAAGCTGAGCGACCTTTGCGAAGTGCTCGGTTTGGGCATGAGCATGCATTCGAACAATCACTTGGGCGTGAGCCTGATGACGATGGCGCATGCGGCGGCGGTTTGCCCGATGCTGACTTACGGTTGCGACACGCATTACCCGTGGCAGACCGAGATTGACGAAGTGGTGGTTGGCGGTCGGGTGAAGTTCCACGAAGGGACGGTGGTGATTCCGGACAAGCCGGGCCTGGGAGTGGAACTCGACTACGACCAAGTGGCCCGGGGCGAAGAACGCTACCGGAAACTGCCTTATCGCAAGCGCGACGATGAGCTCGAAATGCAGAAGCACGTCGACCCCAACTGGAAACGTATCCTCCCACGCTGGTAGAATTCTCCAAGCTCTCATGCTCGATCCTAAACAAGCCTTCCGCGGCGTCTTCGGTTTTCCGATCACGCCCTTTCAGAAAGACCTTTCGCTCGACCTTCCCGCACTCGAAAAGAACTGCGACTGGATGGCCGGCTACGATTTTTGTGCGCAGGTCATCGTCGGTGGTACCGGCGAGATTTATTCGCTGACGCCGGAAGAGGCGATCGAGTGCGTTCGCGTTTCCGTGAAGGCAGTCAATGGCCGGATGCCGATCGTAGCGGGGGTTGGCTACAACACCGTGATGGCTTGCCAGATGGCGCGCGAGATGGAGAAGGCGGGCGCGGAAGCGTTGCTGGTGATGCCGCCCTACTACATCAACGCTCCGGAGTCGGGGCTGCTCGATTACTTTGAAGCGATCGGCAATAGCTGCGGGCTGCCGCTTTCGTTCTACACGCGCGACTGGGCGGGGATGAGCCCGGCGCAGGTTTCGCGGTTGCTGGACCGGGTGCCGAGCCTGAAGATGTGGAAGGACGGGCAGGGCGACATTCGGAAGTATCATCGCATCATGCTCGAGGTGGGCGATCGGGTGGCTTGGGTCGGTGGACTGGGTGACGACTTGGCGCCCGGCTATTTTGCGATCGGCTGTCAGGCTTACACTTCGTCGATTTCGAACATCGCGCCGAAGCTTTCGCTGGCGATTGCCGAGGCTGGCTTCAAGGGTGATCGGGCGGCGATGGACGCGATGATGAAGAAGTACGTTCATCCGCTGTACGCGCTGCGGGATCGGATGAAGGGCTACGAAGTGTCGATCATGAAGAACGCAATGGAGATTTTGGGCCATCCGGCGGGTCCGGTGCGGCCGCCGCTTTCGAATGTGACGCCGGCTGATCAGAAAGACTTGGAAGCGTTGATGGCCGTTTACGCGGACGTTGTCTAACGAATTAAACCGAACCTTCCGATGGGAGCGGCTGAGTCCGCTCCTTCCGGTGCTTCTGTTTTTTGGGGTTTATTGGCCTGCGCTGGGGGCATGGTTTCAACGGGACGATTTTGCGTGGTTGAGCCTGAGCCAGCGGATTGGAGCCGGGATGAGCCTGACCGATGCTTTGTTTGCGCCGATGGCGCAGGGCACGGTCCGGACGATCAGCGAGCGGTTGTTCTTCCTGGTGGGCCGTAGGCTGTTCGACCTTAACGCGGTCCCTTTTCACGCCGTGGTGATGGCGACGCATGCGGTGAGTTTGTGGCTGGCGGTCTGGTTGTTTATGCGATTGACGGGGTCGCGGTGGGTGGCGGTGGCCGCGGCTTGCGTTTGGACGGTGCACGTTTGCTTGTATTGGCCGTTGACCTGGGTTTCGGCTTACAACCAGGTGCTCTGCGCGGCGGTGCTGCTGGGTTCGACGGCGCTCTATCTGCGTTACACGGAGACGGGTGGACGGGGGCTGCTGGGGGCGGTCTGGACGTTATTCCTGCTGGGCTTTGGGGTGCATGAGCTCAACGTTGTGTTTCCAGTTTTGGCGCTGTTGGTCGCCCCTCGTGCTTGGCGTCGGGCGCTCTGGTTTTTGGCCCCGAGTGTGGGCTTCTATCTGTTGCACAATCGGCTGGCACCGAAGTCGGGCGCGGGCATTTACGCCGTCGCGCTGGACCATCGGTTGCCGGGCACGTTTATCGAATACTGGAGCCTGAGCTTGGGGCTTTCCGGGGCGCTACTGGGGTTGGTTTCGGCGGTTTTGATCGCTGGATTTTGGTGGCGCCGGGATCGGGCGGTGGGGTTTGGGCTGGGGTGGTTTTTTGTGACATTGGGGCCGTTTTTGCTGGTGCCGAATCACGTTTCCGACTACTACCTTTTTGTGCCGCTGCTGGGGCTTTCGCTCGCGGTCACCGCGCTGGTTTGCGGTGTTCGGTTCGGATGGGTTTTGCTGGTTCCGTTGGTTGCGTTTCAGGGTTTGCAGAGCCATCGGTTGGCGATGCAGGTGGCGGCGGATTCCGATCAGGCGTGGACGTTTTTGCGAGGGCTGGCGGAGGCTGGGCGTCGGTATCCGGGCAAGAGCCTGTACGTAGCCGGGGTTTCGGACGCGCTGTTTTGGAACAGCTTCTATGATCGACCGTTCCATCTGATTGGGTTGAGTCGGATCTTTTTGACGCCGGACAACGCGGCGGCGCTGGCTCCGGTGGTGGGTCGGGCTGCGTACGCCGACTACTCGCAACCGGCTGCAGTGGTGGTGCGGGAGGCGGACAACCATCGGGCGGCTATTTTCGAGATACGCGGCGAGCAGATGGTGAACGTGACCGCGGCGAAGGCCGAACAATTGCGTCGGGTCGACCCGGTGTTGGATTCGATTGATGTGGCGAGTCCGGGGAATGCTGCCCTGCTCAGTGGGCAGTGGCACGAGGCTGAGAATAGCTATCGGTGGACGGGGCAGCGGGCGGCGATTCAGATTGCTGCTCCGGGCCAGGTGTTAACGATTCAGGGCTTTTGCGTGGCGGAGCAGGTGAAGGGACGGCCGTTCGGGTTGACGCTGACGATGGACGGAGCGGCTCTATCGCGACAGACCGTGAACGACTGTTCGAAGCCGCTGCGGATCACGGCGGCGCTGCCGCCCAATCACGGCCCGTTTTCGCTGGGGATTGATCTGGACCACACGGTGCGCGTGGGTAGCGACGCGCGGGACTTGGGCATTGCGGTTGAGTCGGTCTCCGTTCGCTAGGTAATCCCGCTATGCTGAGAGCATATGATGAATATCTTTGGCCGTGCGACGATCGTCTTTGCTGTGGCTAGCTTTGCTTTTGCCCAGAGCCCCGCGACGACTGAGTCCAAGACGATCAACGGCAAGGCCGTCTTTATTGCTTATGCTTCCCCAAAGGTCAATGGCCGCGCCGGTAAGCTGTTTGGCGCTGATGGCCAGATTGGCAAAGACCGGAACTATCCCGTGTGGCGCGCTGGGGCTAACTCGGCCACCAAGCTGCACACCGACGCGGATCTCGACCTGGGCGGACTGACCGTTCCGGCCGGCGACTACACGCTTTACGTTGATCTGTCGACGCCGGACCAGTGGACGCTGATCGTGAACAAGAAGACCGGCCAGTGGGGACTGAGCTACGACAAGACCGCCGACTTGGGTCGCGTGAAGATGAAGATGGCCAAGCCCGCGGCGATGGTCGAGAGCCTGAAGTACACGTTGGCGGATTCGTCGCTGACGCTGGAATGGGAGAACCATTCGGGTTCCGTTTCGCTGAAGGCTAAGTAGTCGCCCACGGGTTGTAACGGCCTACGTGCCAGTTGTAACCGGCGGGATCCTGGCAGGAGAACGCGCGGCGTCTTCGAGCGGGAAGATGATGACCGCTCCGGCGGCCGTGGCGCGTGCGTGGATCCTGCCGGTGGGGGAAGGGGTTCGCCGGTGCCGAGCATGATCCTGCATGGCCGGCTGTGGTTCGGCGTGGTGGATGACCCCGGCTTTGTTGCGTTAGATGGCGTGTTCGGCAAAGTCGAGAACTCGCTTGAGCTAGGCGATGGCGGCGTCGGCATCGGGGTAAGGCCGGCAGGGGATGATTGTGGTTTTCCTGGTTCCATTTTGCTGGGGGCGGAGGTGGGCGGTCTTGTGTAAATGGGACGTCAGGCGTGTACGACGATGTGATTGGCGTGGGGCCGGTGGCTGGCGACGTAGGCGGCGGGGATGAGGCCGCTGAATCGGCGGCACTTGTGGGTGAGGTGAGCGAGGTCGGCGAAGCCGAGGGCGGGAGGGAGGGGCTGGGCGC
>CANNLB010000184.1 GCA_947505565.1 Acidobacteriota bacterium
GCGGGTTACTGATACCCCCATATTGTGTCATACCCGCCCTCCCCTCTGCTACGCTCAGCCGCCAGACTCCGGATCCGCCACTCCCATCTGCGTCAGCCGGTATCGCAACGCGTTCCGCGTTAGTCCCAGTAACCGCGCCGCCTGGCTCTTATTGCCCCCCGCTCGCCGCAAGCCTTCCCGGATCAACGAATGCTCAAACTCCTCCAGCGTCACCCCCGGCGGCAGGAACTGCGCCTCCCCACTGGCCAACAATTGGCGCCCTGGATCCATGTCCAGCCGCACCTCTGCCGTCTCCAACACGCTGCCGCTGGCCAACACCAAACTCCGTTCCATCACGTTTTCCAGCTCCCGCACATTCCCCGGCCAATGGTACGCCGCCAGCTTCTCCACCGCCCCCGTCGATAGCGTCCTCACCGGCGAATCGAGCTCCGTCGCATGCTTTTTCACGAAGAATTCCGCCAGGTACGGAATGTCCTCCCGCCGGTCCCGGAGCGGAGGGATGTTGATCGGCAGCACGTTCAGCCGATAGTACAAATCCTGCCGAAACGTGCCTTGCTCGAGCGCTGCTCGCAAGTCTACATTGGTCGCCGCGATCACCCGCACGTCAATGTGCCTGGTCTTGTTGCTGCCCAACCGTTCGAACTCCCGCTCCTGCAAAATCCGCAGCAGCTTCACCTGAATCGCCGGTGCCACATCCCCGATCTCGTCTAAGAAAACCGTCCCCGAATCGGCCAGCTCGAACTTGCCCGGCTTCGTCGTACCGGCTCCCGTGAAAGCCCCCTTCTCATATCCGAACAGCTCGCTCTCCATCAAATTCTCCGGGATCGCCGTGCAGTTGATCTTCACAAACGGCTTGTCCCGCCGCGGCGAATACTGGTGAATCGCCCGCGCGATCATGTCCTTTCCGACGCCGCTCTCGCCCGCCAACAGCACCGTAGCCCGGCTCGGCGCGGCCCGCAGCACGGTCGCAAACACCTCTTGCATCCGCGCGCTCCGCCCTATGATGTTCTCGATCTGATACCGCCCGCCGAGCTCCTCCCGCAGCCGTTGGTTCTCCTCCCGCAGCGCCTTCACCTCCAAGGCCTTCTCCACGACGGCCTGCAAATGGTCCAGCGAAAACGGCTTCTGCACGAAGTCCACCGCCCCCGCCTTCATCGCCGCGACCGCCGTCTCCACGCTGCCGAAAGCGGTCATTACCACTACCGGAATCCCCGGCCGCAGAGCATGGATCCGCCCCAGCAGCGTCAGCCCATCCTCGCCCGGTAGGCGCAGGTCCGTCAGGATCACATCGGCCCGCTCCAGACGCGGCATGGCGTCCTCGGCCGATCCCGCCGTCTCCACTTCGTAGCCCGCCGCGTTCAGATGCAACTGCACTACCCGCCGCAGCCGATCCTCGTCCTCAATCACCAAAATCCGCATTCTCAGTCCCCCGTTCTTACCGGCAGCGAAACCCGAAAAACGCTGCCCTTTCCCGACTCGCTTTCGAGGTCGATCCGCCCGCCGTGCTCACTCACAATCTTGGCTACAATCGGCAACCCCAGCCCGACGCCGTCGCGCTTGGTTGTAAAGAACGGGTTGAAGATCGACTCCCGATGCTCCGGCGCAATCCCCTCCCCCCGGTCGATCACCGCGATCTCCACGGCTTCACCCACCAACCGTGTCCGCAGCGTCACAATCGCGCCCGCCGGGCTCGCTTGGGCCGCGTTCACGACCAGGTTATAGATCACCCGTTCCATCCACTCCCCGTCCAGCGGCAGCGGGCGAATCGCCGGGTCGTAGTTTTTGTAGACCGTTGCCGTCGGCGGCGGGCTCATCCGCTCAAACTGCTGCACCGCCCGGTCCAGCACGGCATGCAACTCGGTGGGCACGCGGTGCAGGGTCACCGGCCGGGCGAACTCCAAAAACCGGCCGATCAACGAACTCGCCCGGTCGACTTCCGTCGTGATGAACCCGGCCATCTCCTGCGCCATCTCGTTGCCCGCCGGCAACTGCTTTTGCAGCATTTCGGCCGACGCGCGAATCGTCCCGATCGGGTTCCGCAACTCGTGCGCCAACCCGGCCGTCAACTGGCCTAACGCCGCCAGCCGCTCCGATCGTCGCACCGCGTCTTCGGCAGCGACTAAGCTTTGATTGGCCCGCGCTAGGTCCTCCGCCGCCGCTTGATACCGCTGCGCCTCCGCCCGATTTGCCCGCGCTAACTGATAGGTCACGTACCCCACCAGCGGTAGGAAGATGATCCTCAGCAGCAACTCCTCCCATTCGACGAGGTACCGGCCCAAGTCCGACCAATCGACGAACAGCAAAAACGACATGTAGGCGACGCAGGCCAGCGCCGTCACGACAGCCGTCGCCAGCGGCCCCGTCGTCGTCGCCGCGCTCACGACGGGCAGCATCAAAATCGGGTAGTAGCTCGAGTTGATCGAGGCCGTATAGCCGATCACCAGCCAGCACAGAATTAATTTGACCGCGATCGGCAGCAGCTTGCCTCGTTCGGTCTGGAACATCGCCACCCGCGGCTCGGCGACTTGCAACAGAGCGAGGGAAATGATGCAGGACACCGACGGCACGTCGTGGAACGGACTCGCCGCCGCCAACGCGGCGAAGAAGAGCAGCCAAACAAGATCCGGCGCCGAGGCAAAAGGGTTCCGCACGCCCTCATCTTATCGTGGAACCGTTACCACAGCCGCGGGAGCACTTCGCCACAACTCCCCCGCAACGAGACCGCCACGCGATCCGAAAACGGCGTCTCTTCGTGGTTCACCTCGATCACGTAACGGGCCAAGTCCAGTAAGCCCGCTGCCGGATACACCGTCGCTGAGGTCCCCGCCACTAGCAAAACATCGGCCTGCGCGACGGCGCGTTCGGCTTGGTCCCACACGATCTGCGGCAAGCTCTCCCCGAACCAAACCACGCCCGGCCGCAGCATCGCGCCGCACTCCGGGCAGGGCGGAGGCACCTCCTCCGTCGACCGATCGCGCCGCTGGTAGCTACAGGCGCTGCAACGGCTATGCCAAATGTCCCCGTGGATCTTCAAGATCCGCTGCGAGCCCGCCACGTCATGCAACCCGTCCACATTCTGCGTAATCAGGGTAAAGCGGGGCGTTCGCTGCTCTAGCTCCACGAGCGCCAAGTGGCCCGCATTCGGCTGCGCGGCCGCGATCAACCGTCGCCGCCAGAGATACCACTCCCAGACCAACCGTGGATCCCGCTCGAACGCCTTCGGCGTCGCCAAATCCTCGGGCCGAAAGTTCCGCCAGAGCCCGCCAGGTCCCCGAAACGTCGGAATGCCACTCTCGGCCGAGATCCCCGCGCCGGTCAACACGGCGATGGCGCGGGCTTCTCTAAGGTCGATCATGCTTCCAAGGCCAGGCGGTCAGCCAGGCAACCACGGTCACAATCCAGATCCCCTGCGAAACCAGCAGGTGCACAATCTGCATCCAGCCCGGGGCCGCCAGCAGGATGTTCAGAAAGCCAAGCGACACTTGCAACCCCACCAGGCCCGCAGCCCAATAAAGCCGCCGCACCGCAGCCAGCACTCCAAACAGAAAAATTGCCGTCCCCGCCGCCACAAACGGATGAACAATCCGAAGCTGGACGAGAAAATGCTGCCCCGCCGTCAAGTCTTCTCGAATCCGCGCGAACAATCCAGCCCCGAGCGTCGGCGAAACCGGAAACAGCGTGTCGCCGAGCGCCGTGATCGCCCCGGTGATATTGGTTAAAATCAGAGCGCCAAGCGCGATCCCCAACAGCCGAAAACCGATCTTCGACGGAGCCAACACGCGACGAGCGTCTAATAACCAAGCCGAAGCCGTAGCAGTCGCCACCAGGAGCAGCGTGTTCGTCAGATGGATAGAGATCACCACCGCCCGACTCACCGACGCATCGTCCACCACTAACTGTTTCTTCACGAGCACCGCCCCGATAAACCCTTCCACGAGAAGGAAGAAGAAGGCCGCCAGGGAGCAGTACAGCGCCGGACCGCGACCGCGCTTCCGCCAGATCCAGCCCACCACCGCAAGGGCAATCGCGCCGCAGAGCCCGCTCGTCACCCGATGGGTAAACTCAATCACTTTCTTCGCGCCCGCCGCCTGGGGGATCACTTCGCCGTCGCACAACGGCCAATGATCGCCGCATCCCGCGCCGGCCCCGCTAATCCGGACCCAAGCGCCGAACAGGATCACCGCCACCAGGTAGGCGACGTAGAACCAAGCTAGTTTGCGCATGGCGGCTAGGAGAGAATCTTATTGTGTACGATTCCGGCAATATCGGTTAACCGGAAATCCCGCCCGCTATATCGATACGTCAGCTTTTCATGATCCATGCCCAATAGATGCATCACCGTGGCATGAAAGTCATGAATATGCATCCGATCTTCGGCCGCATGATAACCAATCTCATCGGTCGAACCGTAAACAAATCCTGGCTTGACGCCCGCGCCGGCCATCCAAATGGTGTAGCCGTAGGGGTTGTGATCGCGTCCGTTGCCACCTTGCGAAATCGGCGTCCGGCCGAACTCGCCGGCCCAGATCACCAGCGTATCGTCGAACATCCCGCGCGCCTTCAGATCCTTCAACAACCCCGCGATCGGCTTGTCGACCTCGTAGGCATTTTCGGTGTGTTTGTTGAACAAATCGGAGTGCTGATCCCACTTGTAGCTGTGCGTCGCCTGCACGAAACGAACGTTCTTTTCGCTCAACCGCCGGGCCAGCAAACACTGCCAACCGAAGTCGGCGGTTTTGGGATCGTCCATGCCGTAGAGCTTCTTCGTGGCCTCGCTTTCCTTCTCGACGGCGAAGATTTCCGGAGCCTGCGTCTGCATCCGGAAGGCGAGTTCGAAGGCTTGAATTCGCGCTTCCATGTTCGGGTCGAACTGGCGCATCTCGGCATGGCGTCGGTTCACGTTCTGGATCATGTCCAGTTCGTAACGCTGCTGTTCCGGACTCAGCCCTTTGTTGACGAGATACTGAATCGGCTCGTTTTTGATCTCGTCCACCTTCATGCCGGAGTGGCCGATCGGGGTGCCTTGAAACGCGCCAGGAAGGAACGCGGCACCGAAGTTTTTGGCTCCACCGTGGGACAGCGTCGGCTTGATCGTGATGTAGCCGGGCAGGTCTTGATTCTCTGTTCCGAGGCCGTAGACGGTCCAAGCGCCCATGCTCGGCCGGACGAAGGTGGAACTCCCGGTGAAGGATTGCAAGAGCGCCGCGCCATGGTCGACGCCTTCGCCCACCAGCGACTTGACGACGCAAAGGTCATCGACGCAGGTTCGAATATGCGGGAAGAGATCGCTGACCGGAATGCCGCTCTTGCCGCCCGGACGGAACTCCCACGGCGACTTCATCAGCGGCCCCGGTGCTTCATCCGCAAACGCCAACGGGCGCTTGATCGGCAGCGGTTTACCGTGATCGCGGACGAGCCGTTCTTTAAAGTCGAACGTGTCGATGCTGGACGGCCCGCCGTGCATAAAGAGAAAAATGACTTTCTTCGCCCGCGGCGCAAAATGCGGTTTACGCGGGAGAAGCGGGTTCGAGTCGGCCGTCGCGGCCTCTGCCATCATTTGCAGAAAACCGAGATAGCCGATGCCGCCACCGGCGGCGCGCAGAGCAGCGCGACGCGACATGGGCTTCACGCGCTTCGAAAAGAGCTGTTGAATCGGGTCTTTCTTCACTTGGTCCATGGCTCTACCTCTAATCGATGTACATGAATTCGTTCGAAGCGATCAACACCCGGCAGGCACTCTGCCAAGCATCCGCTTCGGTCATTTTGCCGGCGAACTTTTTTTGGAAGCTGTCCACGTAGCTCAGGATACCGTCGGCTTCGGCGGCCGTGGCGTCCCGATTCAGGATGCGCGAAACCGCCCAGTCGACGCGTTCGCGTCCGGTGGGCCGATCCTTGACCAGACTCTCGGCGACCGCCTGCGCCTGGTCGGCGACGAACTTACTGTTCATCATGAACAGGGCTTGTGGGGCGATGTTGGTGGAGATACGCTTACCCTGCGGCGTGGTCGCATCGCCGAAATCGAACAAGTTCAAAAGTGCCGGGAGGTTCGCGCGGCGCAGCGGCAGGTAGACCATGCGACGGGTTTGCGTTTCGGGGTTGATGCTCAGCCGACCGTTCGAATTTTCGCCATCGGTGCCGAAGCCGCTCTGCAGCGTTCCGCCCATCTTGGTATCGAGTTTGCCGGAGATGCCGAGCAGGGCATCGCGCATCTCTTCGACCTGA
>CANNLB010000185.1 GCA_947505565.1 Acidobacteriota bacterium
CTACGCCCTCTCCAGCGGCCAAATCCGCATGGGCTTCCCCTCGCTTGGTTCCTGGGTCACCTACGGCCTCGGCTCCGTGAACAAAGACCTGCCCGGCTACGTCGTGCTCTACGACCAACGCGGAGGCCCCTTCGGCGGACCCGCCAATTGGACCGCCGGCTTCATGCCCGCCGCCTACCAAGGCACCGTTTTCCGCGCCTCCGGCGACCCCATTCTCGATCTTAAGCCGCCTCCCGGCCTTTCGAACGACGAGCAACGCAAACGCCTCGCCGCCCTCGCCAAACTCAACGCGATCGACGCCGCCCAGACCCCCGCCAATACCGAACTCGCGGCCCGTCTCGAAAGCTACGAACTCGCCTACCGCATGCAAAGCGCCGCGCCCGAAGCCGTCGATCTGGCCAGCGAATCCGCCGCGACAAAAGCCCTCTACGGCCTCGACCAAATCCATACCGAACCCTTCGGCCGCCAGTGCCTCATGGCCCGTCGCCTGGTCGAACGCGGCGTCCGCTTCGTGCAGCTTTATCACGGCGGGCTCGGCAGCCAGAATCTCGATACCTGGGACGCTCACGAAGATGTCCGCTCGAATCACACCCGCCACGCCGCCGCCACCGACACCCCCATCGCCGGTCTGCTGACGGACCTGAAAGCTCGCGGCATGCTCGACGATACCCTCGTCATTTGGCATGGCGAGTTCGGCCGCATGCCGATCTCGCAGCGCGGCCTCGGCCGCGACCACAACCCCGGCGCGATGTCCATCTGGATGGCCGGCGCCAAGATTCGCGGCGGCCAAGTCATCGGCTCGACTGACGAGTTCGGCTATAAAGCCGAGGAACAGCCTATCAGCGTCCACGATTTCCACGCGACGATCCTGCATTTGCTGGGGCTTGAGCACACAAAATTGACCTATCGCTTTAATGGCCGCGAGATGCGCCTGACCGACGTATACGGCACGCCCATCCCGCAAATCGCATGACCAAAGCCTGGGCGCTCGTCGGTCTCCTCTGGGTCGCGTTTTGCCTCAACTACATCGACCGGCAAGTCGCCTTCTCCATCTTCCCTGCCCTGCGCCGCGAGATGGGTTTCACCGCCACCGAGCTTGGTTGGGTCGGAACGGTCTTCCTTTGGAGCTATTCGCTCGCGCTGCCCTTCGCCGGTCGCCTGGCGGATCGAACCGATAAGCGCCGTTTGATCGCCGCCAGTATGCTCCTCTGGAGCCTCGCGATCTGGGGCTCTTCCGCTGCCTCCGGAGTGGGTTCGTTTTTGTTCTGGCGCGGCATAATGGGCATCACCGAGGCCCTCTACTTCCCCGCCGCCGCCGGCTTCATCGCCAGCATTCATAGCGCTGGGACGCGTAGTCGCGCGCTCGGCCTCCACCAAAGCGCCCAGATCTTTGGCGGGGCACTCGGAGGCTGGTACGGCGGCTGGAGTGCGGACGGTCCCGGTTGGCGCACCGGATTCACAACTCTCGCCGCCGCCGGCATCGCCTACGCATTCGTCCTCTGGTTCGTCCTGCCCCGCACCGAACGAACCCACCGCGATGCCTCCAGCGCCGGCACCATTTGGTCCCCCGCCTTCTGCTGGCTCGTGGCGGCGTTTTTCGGCTACTGCGGCGTCCTTTGGATGCTCTACGCCTGGCTCCCCAGCCACCTCGGCGACCGCTTCGGCTTCTCGATGGCCGAAGCCGGTTGGCGCGGCACCGTCTTCCTGCAAGGCAGCTCGTTTGTGGGAATTCTCATCGGCGGGTATTGGGGCGATCGCACCGGCCGCCGCCTTTTCTTGGCCGCCCTCGGCATGTTACTCAGTCCCGTTTTCGGCTTCGCAGTCTTCGCCGCTCCCACGCTCGAAGGCTCCATCGCCGCCGCCATCGGCTTCGGACTCGGTGCCGGCCTCGTCATGGCTAACCTCTTCGCCGCCGCCTTCGCGCTCGTCGGTCCTGGCCGCCACGGCTGGGCGGCGGGCCTTCTGAACATGGCGGGAGGCATCTCCGGCGGCATTGGGATGTTACTCGCTGGCTATTCGAAAGACAGCGCCGCCTTCGTCGGGCTCTTCACGATCCTTGCCGCCTCGGGCTTGGTCGTTACGGTTCGGCGATCAACAGGTGCTGCCGCGTCTTGATGTTCGTCAATGACTGCCGCGCTCCACTCGGCCACTCTATCTCCACCTTCGCTACCGTCGCCTCTTTGCCCAAACCAAACGTAAGCGCCAAGTCCGATTGGCTGCAATAGCCGGTACCGCTGGTGACGGTTTGCCATTGCTTTCCAATCCGAACGACGGTTCCCAGCGCACTCCGATTGCTCTTCTTCCCCTGCAGCCGCAACGAAAGAAAGTTGTTTGCGTTCCCGCCTTCGTTCCGCAATAACACCGTCGGCCCATCGTTGCTCGTTACCACCACGTCCAGGTCGCCGTCGCGATCATAGTCCGCATAAGCCGTCCCCCGCGCCACATATGCGTTCGTCAGCCCCGCACCCTTCGTCACGTCGGAAAACTTCCCCTTCCCGTCGTTGTGAAACAGCAGCGGCAATTGTTTGAACTGAATCTTCGGCTGCACCCGGCCAATCTCTTCGTCAATATGTCCGTTGGCGGCAAACAAATCCGCCCGCCCGTCCAAATCGTAGTCGAAGAAGAACAGACCAAACGTCAGGCTCAGCAAGCTCGACCGCCCCACCGTTGATCGCGGCGCTTCGTCCACAAACAGGCCATTGCCTTCGTTGTGATACAGCCCCAGCATCTGATTCGAAAAGTTGCCTACGGCTAAGTGCGCCCGACCGGACTCGTCATAGTCCGCCGCCGCCACGCCCATCGCGCCACGGGCCACCCCGTCTTCGCTAAAAGCCACTCCAGCCGAAACGGCTATGTCCGTAAAAGTGCCGTTCTTGTTGTTCCGATAAAGCCGGTTGGGCTGCGTATCGTTAGCGAGAAACACGTCCGGCCAGCCATCGCCATTGACATCGAACACCCCAATCCCCAGCGCCTTGCTGTTCGCCTCGGCGATCCCCGCTTTCTTCGAAACGTCCTCGAACGTACCATTTCCGCGGTTTCGATAGAGCTTCGGCGGCACGCCCTTATAGGATTCCGGCGTGCAGTAAGACTTCGTATTCCCATCCATCGAGCAGAACAGATCGCCCTTAGCTGTCCACTGTACATAGTTCGCGACGAGCAAATCGGCGTTCCCATCCCGATCAAAATCGAGAAACGCCGCCGAAGTGCCAAAGTCCGCGTTGGCAATCCCGGACGCTTTCGTTACATCCTTGAACCGCCAGCCGCCTTCATTGTGGAACAGCCGGTCGCCCTCTAGCGCTGTGATGTAGACGTCCTCGCGCCCGTCGTTATCGTAATCCGCCACGGCCACGCCCATCCCGAACATCTCGACGTCGAGGCCGCTCGCCTTCGTCACATCGGTGAAGGTGCCGTTCTTGTTGTTCCGATACAACGCGCTCAAACTGCGACGTCCTTTCGGCGTCCAATCTTTCGAGTTGATCAGCAGCAGGTCTGGCCAACCGTCGCCATCGGCGTCGAACCAGGCCGCACCCGAGCCCATCGTTTCAGGGAGCCAGCGTTTGCCTGCCCGACCGCTGTTGTGTAGGAAGTTGAGTCCGGCCGTTTTGGTCACGTCCAGAAATCGGACGGAGACCGGCTGTGCTATCAGCATCATGGCGATGCACGTGACGAGGAGAAGACGATGGAGCATGGGGTAAAGATATCGATTCGTGTTCGTGGATCATCTGGCGCTCGTTATTATCTTCGGCGCTGCGTTGACGATGTTTTTGCGTAATGGACTGCGCGGATTCGTCCGCCTTGAACCGCCGGAACAACACTTCTTCGCGTTCTGCTTGGACCGCATCGCCCATCCCGCGATAGGCCAACATCAACGTATAGTGGCCTTGGACGTCCTCCGGGTCAATCGCCAGAACCTTCTGCAGGGCAACGATCGCCTCGCCATAGCGACGCTGCAGGAACAGCAAACGACCGATCTGATTCTGCGCCACCCGGTCCCGCGGATACTTCCCGACCACCGTCGCCAAACTCGCCAGAGCGCCTTCGTAATCGCCGTCGGCCTTTTGTACCAGCGCCTTAAAGAAGTGGATCCGCGCCAGCGAAGGGTCGATCTGCATCGCCTTGGCGAGATACGGTTTCGCCCCCTCCGTCTCGCCTTCCTGAATCAACGCCCGAGCAACGTTCAACCACCCATCGGCGTAACCCGGCTCAGCTTCGGTCACTTTCTTGAACGCATACTCGGCACCCTTCAAGTCACCCTGCAGGAGCAGCCCGATGCCCCAATCATTCCAACGTTCCCGATTCGCTTTCTCCGCCACCGGCTTCCACTGCGTCGGCGTCGAACCCACATTCAACACCGCCCGCGACGCCGCCAGCGTTACGATCGGCAACACCGGGATTTCACCCTTGATTTGGCCCGAAACATTTTTAGGAATATTTGTTTTATCGAAGCTGTACTCCCGACTGTCATGGTGGACGGTCGCCTCCCCCGCCCCGGCCTTGCCGGCAAACGCGTATTTGTTGTAATACTGGGAAAACTTGCGGTAGTTCAGCTTCGCCGTAAACGTCACCGGCCCCTTCGCCGTCTCCGGCAGCTTCACCCGATAATGCACCACATCGGCGGCGCCGGGCGGAATCGAGCGGACATAGAACGCGCTCCGCGCCTGCCACGCGTTGCGCTTGTTGATCGGGTTTCCTTCCCCGTCGAGCAAGAGCGACCGATAGACATGCGCCCCTGGCTCGACCGCGCCGTCTTCTTCCAGCGCGCCGGACCAATAGACGATGTTCCCCGCCGCGTCCGTACCTTGCAGGTCCAGCCAGATATCGAACGAGTCAATCGTGCCACCCGGAAAGAAATGGCCGATCTTCCGCGTCCGCACGACGACGTCGAGCCGCACCGTCTGCCCCGGCTGAAAGCTCACGCCCGCCTGGTCGATCGGCGCTGCCAACTCACCGACTTCGCGCAGCACCATCGCCCCGCCGCTTTCGGCCTCTTCGCCCACTCCGTTCAGCGAGTTCAGCGCCGGCGCTTCGCCCGTTTTCCGCTGCATCTGCATTGCGGCATCGGCCTTGATCGGCGACGCGGCGAAGATGTCGACGCTGATGAACCCGGACGTCAAAAACTTCTCGGTAATCGCGAGCTGTTCTTGATCCTTATTAACATGCGCCACGGCCATGTTTGCCCCCGGGAACCGGTGGTTATGAATCTTGCCGTCTCGATTGCCCGGGTCTTTCGAATCGACGAGCGGCATATGGCAGTCCGTACAGGTCGACGTCTTCGGCGGATAGTAGAAGCTGCGTGCCCCCTGCCCCGACACGCCCGATGCCTGCCAGTTGTCGTAGTCGTTGAAGCCCCGAATCCAGCGGTAGTTATTCACCGGCACATCCAAATGCACCTTGTGGCACGACGAACAATACTCCGCTGAATCCTGCTTCATGAAAGGCTTCATGAATGTCCGCCGGTGCGGCTCCGGGTCGAGATACGTCAGAAAATTATCGAACGCGCGAATGTAGCGATTCTTGCTCGAAGCCAACTCATGCAGCGGCGGATACTCAATCGTAAAGCCGCCATTGCCCGTCGACCCTTCGACATGGGTAATCGAATGGCACGAAACACAGCCCAAACCGTTCTGCGCCTCCGGCGTATCAATCTGATCCTTCATCGGCTTGTCGAACCGGCCGTTGAAAAAAACCGCATGGTCATGGCAACTCGCACACCACTTGCTGCCCTGGGTCCCGCTCAGCTCCTGCATGTGCTCAATCGACTTCCGGTAGTACTGGTTATTGAAGCTGGCGAAATGGTGCACCGAACTATCCCACTGTTTGTAGGCGTCTTTATGGCACTCCCCGCACAACTTCGAATCCATGAAGAAGTCCGAGGGAATGGTCCCGCCGACGTTGGTCTTGGCGGAACTTGGCCAAAACGGGCTCTGCGGGCCACCGCCTTCGGCCTGCATCGACACCGGCACGACTTTCGGATTCCGAATCCGCGTTGCGGTTTCCGGCACGAACGGAGCCACGAGCAAAGCCACGGCCGGAGCTAAAGCCCACGGGGCCAGGGGACGCCGATACACATACAGCCCCCACATGGCAGCTACGGTTCCCACCGCCATGTGCGCCCATAGAATCTTCTGATTCTCGGTCACCGCGCCGGCCCAGATGAGCCACGCCCCCGTGAGAAACACGGCCACCGAGAGCAGTTGCAGCGGCCGCGGCAAGTAGCGCAG
>CANNLB010000186.1 GCA_947505565.1 Acidobacteriota bacterium
GGTGGCGGTAGGCGACATCGATGGCGATGGCGACCTGGATCTTGTCGTGGGCGGCAAGGGCGGTTGCTACTGGTATGAGAACCTGACGAAATGAAAAGCATTCTAATTCTGACCGGCGACTCCGGAGAAGGTTACGAGTGTTGGTATGCGATTCATCGGCTGCGGGAGGAGGGTTACGAGGCTGTGGTGGCGGCGCCGGAAAAGCGTCGGCTGCACATGGTGATGCACGATTTTGAACCGGGATGGAGCACTTACGTTGAGCGGCCGGGGTACGGCGTCGAGGCAGAATTAGCGTTCGAGGACGTGCGGGCGGCGGACTACGACGCGGTGCTGGTGCTGGGTGGGCGGGCCCCGGAGTATCTGCGGAACGACGGGAAGGTGTTGGCGATCGTGCGTGCGTTTTCAGAATCGGGCAAGTGGGTGTTCGCGATTTGCCACGGGATTCAGGTGCTGATTGCGGCGGGTCTCGTGAAGGGTCGGCGGGTGACCTGATACGAGCACGTGAAGTTTGAAGTGACGCAGGCGGGCGGGAAGTGGGAGCATTGGCAGGCGGTGCGGGACGGGCGTCTGGTGACGGCGCAGACGTGGGAATCCCATCCGGAGTTTTACCGGGAGGTGATGGAGTGCCTGGCGATTTAGATCGCTATATAGCACTGTGCGCGGGCGCAAAGCCGCGGGGGGAGATGACGATTGCCGAGACGCGAGCCGCCATGCGGGGGGCGCGGCGGTTTCAGCGGGTGGTGGCGCGGGAGTTGGTGGTGGAAGATGGCGTGGCGAACGGGGTGGCGGTGCGGCTCTACGGCGCGTGGTCGGCGGGGGCTCTGCTGTACTTCCATGGGGGGCGCTTTTTGAGCGGCGACCTGGATACGCACGACCTGTTTTGCCGGGAATTGGCCTTGCTTTCCGGATGCGGCGTTTGCGCGGTGGACTATCGGCTGGCACCGGAACATCCGTTTCCGGCGGCGTTTGACGATGGGTTGGCGGTGGCCGATTGGCTAGCGGAACGCGTTCCTTGGTTGGCAGTGGGAGGCGACAGCGCGGGCGGGGCGTTGGCGGCGAGCGTGGCGGCCGCGGTGCCAGGGTGGCGATGGCAGATGCTGTTCTACCCGATGTTGGATGCGAGGAGTCAGCAGGCGGTGCAGCCGGGGCCGTGGCCGAACGCGGACGACATGCAGCGGGGCTGGACGGTGTATGCGGACGGGCAGCGAGGTGACCCGCGGGTGTCGCCTTTAAAGACCGAGGACTTTCGCTCGTTTCCGCCGACGTATTTGGTGACGGCGGAGGTGGATCCATTGCGGGAGGAAGACCTGGCTTTTGTGGCGAAACTGCTCGGGGCCGGGGTGGCCGTGGAGCACCATGACTATAACGACATGGTGCATGGATTTGCGTTGATGACGGCTGAGTTTGCTCAGGCCCGGGAGGCGGTGGCGACTGCGGCGGCGGCTTTACGCGTCGCCTTCGCCGGGCGCTAGGAACAGGTTCCTCTCGAGGCCGTGCTGCTTTTCATACAGCTCGCGGTAGCGACCCTGGATCGCCAATAGCTCGGGGTGGGTGCCCCGTTCGACGATCTCGCCGCCTTCGACGACCAGGATTTGATCGGCCTTTCGAATCGTGGATAGGCGATGGGCAATGACGAAAGTGGTCCGGCCCTTCATGAGAAAGTTAAGCCCTTCCTGAATCAGGGCTTCGCTTTCGCTGTCGAGCGAACTGGTGGCTTCGTCGAGGATAAGAATACGTGGGTCGGCGAGAATGGCGCGGGCAATGGAGACGCGCTGGCGCTGGCCGCCGGAGAGTTTCACGCCGCGTTCGCCGACGATGGTTTCGTATTTTTCGGGGAATTTTTCGCAGAACTCGTCGACCCGGGCCATCTTGACGGCGCGCATTACGTCCTCGTCGGAGGCATCGGGTTTAGAGAAGGCGATATTCTCGCGGACGGTACCGTCGAACAGGAAGGTCTCCTGGAGCACGACGCCGATTTGGGTTCGGTAGCTGGCGAGGACGGCCGTGGAGAGGTCGACGTTGTCAATGGTGACGCGCCCGGAGTTCGGCACATAGAAGGCGGCAATCAGGCCGATGGTGGTTGACTTCCCGGAGCCGGAGGAGCCGACCAGGGCGGTCATGGTGCCCGGGGAAGAGACGAAGCTGACGTGCTGCAGGACGGGTTTGTTCTCTTCGTATTGGAAGCTGACATCCTCGAAGCGGACTTCGCCTTTGATCGACCCGAGAGCGACGGTACGGCGGGGGTCATCCTCTTCGCGCGGTTCGTTGAGGATTTCGCGGGTTCGTTCGAGGCCGGCCATCGCTTCCGTTAACTGAGTGCCGATGTTCACGATCTGGAAGACGGGGGCGACCAGAAAAGCGAGGAAGGCGGTGAAGGTGACGAAGCCACCGAGGGTGATGGTGCCGGCGATGATTTGACCGGCACCCATCCACATGACGAGGGCACCGACAATGCCCAGCAGCAAAGTGGCCGAAAGCGAGAGGACAGAGACGCCGCTGAGCGACTTCAGGATGTTGTCGAGCAGGCGGTTGGCATTCTTGCGGAAAACCTGTTCTTCGCGGGCTTCGGCGTGGTAGCCCTTAATAACGCGGGCACCGCCGAGGGATTCGGTGAGGCGGCCGGTGACTTCGCTCTGGATGACGCCGCGTTCCTTGAAGCCGGGTCGGAGCTTCTTGAACGCTTGTTGCAGAACGCCGGTGAAGACGAGGACGACGGCGAGGGCGACGCCGGTCATCTTCGGGCTGATCGACAGAAGGACGAAGAGCGACAGGCAGGCGGTGAGGAGTCCGCCGACGAGTTCGACGAGTCCTGTGCCGACCAGATTGCGCACGCCTTCGACGTCGTTCATGATGCGGGAGACGAGGGCACCGGACTTATGGGCATCGAAGTAGCTGATGGGCAGTCGGCCGACGTGGGATTGGACTTTGCTGCGCATTTCGGCGATGAGCCGTTGGGCAGCTTTCGACAGGAGTTGGGTGAGTGAATAGGAGGTGGCGGCTTGGATGGCGGTGGCGAGGAAGACGGCCGCGATGAGCGGTTCGAGTAGTTCGTACTGCTTCTTGCCGAGGATGTCGTCGATCAAAAAACGAGTGGAAGCGGGCAGAACAAGCCCGGCGGTACGGCTGATCACGATGAGCACTAAGCCGAGTGCCAGCGCGGCGCGACGGGGCTTGATGAGGGCCCAGACGTCGGGCCAGAGAACGCGGAGGCGGGCCGGGGTCGGCTTCTTCGGAGCGGGTTGCATTAGCGATTTGATCCTCTACCCGAGAGTCTAACGGACGGGTGCAAGTATTTTCGTCCTTTTCGGGATATTCTAAATGAAGGTACCTAGATGAAAGCTTTTCAGTTTGTTGGACTTAGCACTGCCGCACTTTTTTCTGCATTGCTTGTGAACGGCCAAACGCCGACCCCGAAAAAGGCAGCTCCCGCGCCGGCCAAGCCGGCCGTGACTGCCGAGAAGCCTGCCGCTGCCGCCGCGCCGAAACCGGCCGCCGCCGCTGCCAAGCCAGCCTCTGCCGCCAAGCCAGCCGTCGCGGTAAACACCAGCGACCCGGTCGTGATTCAGATTGGTTCGGCCAAAGTGACCAAGAGCGAGTATGAAGGATTTCTCGCGGGATTGCCGGAGCAGATCAAGACGCAGGCTTCCGGCCCGAACAAGCGACGGGTGGCCGAACAGTACGCCGAACTCAAAATGATGGCGATGGAAGCGCGGAAGCGGAAGATGGACCAGGATCCGAAGACGAAGGCGCAGATGGCGTTCCAGATCGACCAAATGCTGGCGTCGTCGTTGTTTAAAGAGATTTCGGACAAAGTTACGATCGACGAAGCGGCGATTAAAACGGCATATGAGCAGACCAAGAGCGAGGCCGAGGAAGTGAAGGCCAAGCATATTCTGATTCGGTTCGAGGGTTCGCGCGTTCCGCTGAAGGAAGGCAAGAAGGACCTGAAGAAAGAAGAGTCGCTGGCGAAGGCGAAAGAGTTGAAGGCGAAGATTGACGGCGGCGGCGACTTTGCGGCGCTGGCCAAGGCCGAGAGCGACGATGCGGGTTCCGGCGCGGCCGGAGGCGATTTGGGATTCTTTGCCAAGGGCCAGATGGTTCCTCAGTTTGAGCAGGCAGCGTTTTCGCAGCCGATCGGGAAGGTGGGAGAGCCGGTGGAGAGCCCCTTTGGCTACCACCTGATTCTGGTGGAAGAGCGGCGGTCGAAGGGGCTCGAAGATGTTCGCAAGAGCATTGAAGACAAGCTACGGCCGGAGATGGCGAAAAAGCAGGTGGATGCGATCAAGCTGCTCACCCCGATCGTGATTGACGACACTTACTTCGGTAAATAGTCGGTGTAACCCTGGGCTCCCGGCGTGTAGAAAGTTGACGCGTCGGGGGTGGCCAGGGGGGCGTGGGAGGCGAAGCGGGCGGGGAGGTCCGGGTTTGCAATGAAGGCGACGCCGAATACGGCCCCGTCGGCCTGGCCGGAGGCGAGCAGGGCGGTGGCGGATTCTTTGGTGAGCCCGGCGCCGACGAGATAGGGGCCGGTGAAGAGGGGCCGGAGGATGGCGTGGAAGTCCGGCGTCAGGGCCGTCTGGGCGACGTGCAGGTAGGCGATTCCGAGGCCGCCAATGGCGTTTGCGAGCGTCGAATACGTTTCTGCGGGGTTCTCGTCGGTCAGGTCGTTGAACGGCATGGCCGGGCTGATTTTGATGCCTACTTTGTCGGCACCGGCGACGGAGACCATGGCGGTGAGCGCCTCGAGGACAAAGCGGGAGCGGTTGACGGCGGAGCCGCCGTACTGGTCGGTGCGGTGGTTCGTGCTGGACGATAGAAACTGCATGGGCAGGTAGCCGGAGGCGGCGTGGAGTTCGACGCCGTCGAAGCCGGCGGCAAGGGCGTTGACGGTGGCTTGGCGAAACTCTTCGATGATGCTGGGGATCTCGCTGGTTTCGAGGGCACGAGGGGTTTCGAGGGGGACCATGCCGACGCCGTCGATCCAGGTTTTGACGTTCGGGAGAATGGCGGAAGGGGCAACGGATTGGGCCCCGCCGGGGAGGAGTTGGGGATGGGCGATACGACCGCAGTGCATGATCTGTAGGAAGATGTGGCCGCCGGCGGAGTGGACGGCATTGGTGACCCGTTTCCAGCCGACGATCTGATCGGGCGAATAAATGCCGGGAATGCGGACGTATCCTTTGCCCATGGCCGAGGGGATGGTGCCCTCGGAGATGAGAAGCCCGGCGGAAGCGCGCTGGGCGTAGTAGGTGGCGGTGAGTTCGCCGATCACGCCATCGATGTTGGCTCGGCTGCGGGTCATGGGTGCCATGACGATGCGATTGGAGAGAGAGAGTTTCCCCAGGATAAGAGGTTCAAAAAGAGTCGGCATAAGGCTCCAATCCTCTTGTGATGCGGCGGGAGTGCCTGAGGGTGCAGCTACCGTTCTTTGAGGGCGGGCGGGAGACTGGGGGTGAACTCGAAGAGTTGATTGCCGCAAAGGACCCGGAGCAGGCCGGGCGGGAGATGCTTGCCGGCGGTGTTGAAGAAGAGTGCGCCGTCGGTGGTTTCGCCGGCGACGAGTTTAATTTGGACGAATGCGATGGCGGAAGCGGCGGCGGCGGCCTTTAGCTTGGCGGACTCGACTTCGGCGAGTGCGGCGCGGCGACGGGATTCATAGCCGGTGGAGGAACGGAGTTGGGAGAGGCCGTAGAGGCTGGTCTCGTAGGCCCCGACGAGGCCGACGACGTCGTCTCGGCGAGCCTTCGTGAGGAGTTCCTTCACGACGAAGCGGGGAGCGATGGTAGTGATGGCGGGCCCGGTTTCAGGGGTCCAAGTGAAATCTTCGGGGCGGATGATGATGGGCTGTTTAGTGCCGTTGGAGACGGCGACCTGGATGGTCGAGTACTCGCGAACGATGGCCGGCAGATGGGCGTACATGATGGTGACGCCGTTCTTGGTTAAAGTTTGGTAACGGAGGCCGCCGGATTCGAACTCGATCACCTGCGCGGATAGGCAGCGGGTGGCGAGAAGAAAAACCGAGATAACGGCGAGGCGCATTACTACTATTATGCGCCCGTCGGGATAAGGGTGAAGAGGATCAGGCTTCGAGCGGCGGAAGCTCGAAATAGAGCTCGGGCTGGGCGAGGACTTCGCCCTGTTCGATGTCGGATTCGATCAGTCGCAGGACGGCTTTGGCGCCATCGAGAAAGACGAAGGGTTCACCCGGAAGGGCG
>CANNLB010000187.1 GCA_947505565.1 Acidobacteriota bacterium
CGAACTCTTCTTCGCCCTGGAAGACTTCGGTGAGGCCGTCGGTGTAGAGGAGCACTTGACCGCCTTCGTCGAGGGTGAACGTCTCGATTTCGTAAGTTCGGCCGGGGAGCAGGCCGAGGGGGGGCCGGAGGCGGTGACGAGGAAGCCCGGATTGTGGCCAGCGTTCACCACCTCAATTATATGCGTGGCGGGGTCGAGGCATAAGAGGATGGCGGTGACGTGGCGGCGGCGGGCTTCCAGGCCTTCCTGCCGGTGGAGGGTATTTGAGGCGGGCGGCCATTTCGCGGAGCGGCATGGGGGCTCCGCAGATGGCGCGGAAAGAGGAGCGGAAGGTCATGCTAGTGAGGGCGAAGGCGAAGGCGAGGCCTTTGCCGGCGACATCGGCGAGAACGATCATAAGGCGGCCATCGGGGAGGGGGACGACGTCGACGTAATCGCCACCGACTTCGTAGCAAGTGGTGGAACGGATGGCGACGGTGTAGCCGGGGAGGTCAGGGAGGGACTGAGGGAGGAGGTTGCGTTGGATGGTGCTGGCGGCGTCGAGATCGAGTTGGACGCGTTCCCATTCGAGGGTGCGTTTGTGGTTTTGGGCGTTGCCGACGGCGAATGCGGACTGGAGAGCAACGCATTAGAGGGAGTCGCTTTCTTCTAGAGAGAGGGGATGAGGGCGGCGGCGTAACCGGGTCGGCTGGACCAGTGGGCGCAATCGGCGGGGAGGTTGCCGTGAGGGGTGACGCGATGGTGAACTTCGGCGGTGGAGACGAAGAAAGCTCCGTGGGCTTCGAGTTCTTTGGCGGCGATTTCGAGGACGGAAGAGGGGACCTCGGGAAGTTCGATGGTGGCGTGGACTTGGCGGGATGCTTCGAGGAGACTTTGGACGCCGGAGAGCTTCTGCTGGAGTTCGATTACGTCGTCGATGAAGCCATCGGGTACACCGAAACAGGATAGTCTGAAGTGTGTACCAAATTGCTGTTATAACTTTTATTATCGGCGGTTTTTGCCCGATTCTGGGTCAGACGGATAAAAGTTCCCATTTTTGGGGCCAGTATTTTGGGGACCATCCGATTGGCACCAGCCGATGGGGGGTGCACCTGGAGGGACAGTGGCGGCGGAACGAGTTTGTGAATAACTGGCAGAATTTGCTGCTGCGGCCGGCGGTGAACTTCAAGATCAACAAGACGTTTGATCTGACGGCGGGATATGGATTGGTCGAGTCCTACCCGTATGGCAGCTTTCCGGCGAAGACGCGGGGGACGGAGCATCGGCTGTTTCAGGACTTGAATGTGCGGCTGAAGTTCGGGCGGGTGAAGTTGCAGAATCGGTTTCGGAGCGAGAATCGTTGGCTACCAGCGAACCGATACGAGAACCGTTTTCGATATCTAGCTCGGGCGACAATGCCGGTTCATGGGAAGACTGGAATTGTGTTGGCGAACGAGTTTTTTATGCCGACACCGCCGGAGACTTTTCCGCGGCGGTTTGACCAGAATCGGCTGATGTTCTTGGTTTCGAGGCAATTGCTGCCGCATTTGCGGTTAGAGGCGGGGTATATGCTGCAGACGGTGTGGCAGCGGAATGGGCGGATTCGGGAGGATAACCATACGCTGATTATCGCGTTGTGGAGCGATCAGCCGATTAAGTTTTCAGGCGTTCATTAAGGACGGCGCGGTCGAGATCGTTGGTCCATTGGGCGACGACAATGGCGGCGACGCCATTGCCGATGACGTTGGTGAGAGCTCGGGCTTCGGACATGAAGCGGTCGATGCCAAGGATGAGGGCGAGGGCGGCGACGGGGACGTCGCCGACGGCGGAGAGGGTGGCGGCGAGGACGACGAAGCCGGAGCCTGTTACGCCGGCGGCACCTTTGGAAGTGAGTAAGAGGACGGCGAGGAGAGTGAGTTGCTGGGAGAGGGTCATGGGGGTGTTGGTGGCTTGGGCGAGGAAGACGGCGGCCATGGTGAGGTAGATGGACGTGCCGTCGAGATTGAACGAGTAACCGGTGGGGATGACGAGGCCGACGGTGGACTTGCCTGCCCCGAGGGCTTCCATTTTGGCCATCATGCGGGGGAGGGCGGCTTCGGAAGAAGAGGTGCCGAGGACGATGAGGAGCTCTTCTCGAATGTAGCGGAGGAAGCGGAAGATACTGAAGCCGTGGACGCGGGCGATTAGGCCGAGGACGCCGAAGATGAAGACGACGCAGGTGAGATAGAAGGTGCCCATGAGTTTAGCGAGCGAGAGGAGGCTGCCGAGGCCGTAGGCGCCGACGGTGAAGGCCATGGCACCGAAGGCTCCGACGGGGGCGGCGTACATGATGATTTTGACGATGCCAAAGAAGAGTTCGCTGGTTTGCTCGATTAGCTTGAAGACGATGGAATCGCGGCCGCCGATGCGTTGGAGGGCGATACCGAAGATGAGAGCGAGGAAGAGGACTTGGAGGATTTCGCCTTTGGCGAAGGCGTCGACGAAGGTGGTGGGGATGATGTGGAGGAGGAAGTCTTGGGTCGAGCCCATTTTGCCGGGCTTGGCGTATTCGGCGACGGAGGCGGCGTTGAGCATTTTGACGTCGATGTTCATGCCAGTGCCAGGTTGGACGGTGTTGACGACGACGAGACCGACGACGAGGGCGATCGTCGAGACGACCTCAAAGTAGAGGAGGGCGAGACCACCGGTGCGGCCGACGCGTTTAAGATCTTCGCTGCCGGCGATGCCGAGGACGACGGTGGTAAAGATGATGGGGGCGATGACCATCTTGATGAGCTTGATGAAGCCGTCGCCGAGGGGTTTCATGGCGGCGCCGGTTTGGGGGGCGAGGTAGCCGAGGGCGCAGCCGAGGGCGATAGCGAGGAGGACCTGGACGTAAAGAGAACGCATGAAGGAACCATGATATCCTCCAAAGCAATGTTCTTCCGAAATTTGATTCTGGTGGCAGCGTGGCTGCCTGTCTTGCAGGGAGCTGAACTCAACTATAATATCCCGCTGTGGGAGGCGGGGAAGGTGCCGCTGGCGGTGGGCACGGGTCCGCTGGACGCGCCGTTTTTGACGGTGTTTCGGCCGACGGGGAAGCCGAACGGGTCGGCGGTGGTGATTGCTCCGGGTGGATCAAACATCATGCTGATGTACAACCTGGAAGGGATTGATGTCGCCGAGAAGTTCAACGATTGGGGGACGACGGCGTTTGTGCTGACCTATCGGTTGAATCCGCGGTACGACGATAAGGCGCGGGCGGCAGACGGGAATCGGGCGATTCGTTTGATTAAGAGCCGGGCGAAGGAATTTGGAATTGACCCGGAGCGGGTTTCGTTTGCGGGGTTTAGCGCGGGTTCGAGCATGGCGCGAATTGTGGGGGCGAGCGCGACGGCGGGGGAGGCGGGGGCGGCGGATCCGGTGGATCGGTTGTCGTCAAAGGCGCATTCGCTGATTATGGTTTACAGCGCGGGGCGGCCGTGGCCGGGGGAGAAGTTAGCGGAGTTTCCGCCGGTGTTTTTGCTGGCGGCGGCGCATGATCGGGGGGCTGCCAATGGGTCGGCGCAGTTGTTCTTGGAGATGAATAAGGCGGGGACGGTGGTGGAGTTGCATTTGCTGCAGCGGGGTCGGCATGGCTTTGGGGCGGCGACGGTGAGCCCTGAATATGGGCCTTGGATGGACCAGTTGAAACATTTTCTGAAGTTGAATAACTTTTTTGGAGGGGCGAAGTGAGAGCGCTCGTATTTCTTATTGCGGTGGGGTTAAGCGCGGCGGAGCTGCCGAAGACGGTGAACGACGGTTATGGGGAGATGCTGGTGGTGCCTGCTGGTTCCTTTACAATGGGAGACACCTTTGGGGACGGAGAGAGCCGGGAGGGTCCGGCGCATGTGGTGACTTTGGACGCGTATTATGTCGCTAAGTTTGAAGTGACGAATGGGGATTGGAAGAAGTTTCTGAATGACCCGGGTTATAACGATGCGAAGTTATGGCCGGGGGGGGGTGTGGTGCCGAAGGATCAGAGTCCTTACTGGACGCAGGCGGTGAATCATGGCGGGGCGACGGAGGGGAGCGATAAGTACCCTGTTTTGGGTATGAACTGGGATGCGGCAACGGCTTACTGCAATTGGCTGAGTTTAAAGACCGGGAAGAAGTATCGGCTGCCGACGGAGGCGGAATGGGAAAAGGCGGCGCGGGGGACGGATAAACGACGGTTTCCGTGGGGAAATACGATTGATTATGACCATGCGAACTATGCGGGGTCGCAGAAGTTTGACACGGGGAAAGAGGTGGGATCGTATCCGAAAGGGGCTTCGCCCTATGGGGCGATGGATATGGCGGGGAATGTGATGGAGTGGTGCTCGGACTGGTATCAGCGGGATTATTACAAGGAGTCGCCGAAGAAGAATCCGAAGGGGCCGGAGAAGGGAGCTTATCGGGTGATGCGGGGGGGATCGTTTTTCTTTGAGAGTAAGGATTTGCGGACTTATGCACGGAGCGGGGGCTGGCCGTCGTTGCAGGCTTGGCGGATGTTGGGGATGCGGGTGGTTCGGGAGCCATAGGGGAATGGTAGAACGGAGGAGGATTTTCTAAAAAGGAGGTATTGAGATGAGTTTGAGCGTAAAGGATCCGGAGGCGTACCGGCTGGCGCGGGCGATTGCGGACAAGACCGGGGAGACGCTGACGAAGGTGGTGATTGATTCGCTACGGGAACGCCAGGAGAAGGTGGAGAAGAACCGTACGAAGGCGACGGTAGACGAAATGATGGCGATTGCAAGGCGGGCGGCCGCTAGTGCAACATGTCCACATATTGACCATGCGGATTTGCTCTACGACGAGTGGGGCCTTCCGAAGTGATTTTGGATACATCCGCTGTGGTGGCGATCGTTTTGAACGAACCGGAGGCGGAAGCATTCGTCCGATTAATCGAGCGAGCGGCCACTTGCTGAATGAGTGTGGTCAACCATGTGGAATTGATCATGGTTTTGGAGAGGCGTGGGGGAGCGGAGACGACCCGGCAGGCGATGCGTCTCCTCGAAGAAATTGAGCCGGTTACGCTGGCGCACGGAGCGTTTGCACGACAGGCATTCTACAATTATGGGAAGGGGAGACATCCGGCGGGGTTGAATTTTGGGGCTTGTTTTGCGTACGCTTTGGCGAAGAGCCGGAATGAGGAGTTGTTGTTTAAGGGGAACGATTTTGGGCGGACGGATGTGCGGGTGGCGTTGTAGAATCGCTGGATGGCGACTCGAACTTTGTATCAGGTGAAGGTGGCACTGCTGGGGGTGTCTCCTCCGCTGTGGAGGCGTTTACTTGTCTCGAGCAAGATGAAGCTGGGCACGTTCCACGCGGTGCTGCAGGGCGCGTTTGGATGGCAAGGTCACCATTTACACGAGTTTGAGGCGGATGATGAGATTTGGGGTTCGCGGGCTACGGAGCCAAACGAAGCGTTTGGCGATGAGAACAAGATCATGATCGGCCGGGTATTACGGGAAGTGGGCGAATCGCTGTTATATACTTACGAGTTTGGCGACGATTGGCGTCATAAGGTGACGCTGGAACGGGTGATTCCGGATGGGTGGGTTGTATTTCCGGATGCGAGTTGCCTGACCGGGCGGCGGGGATGCCCACCGGACGATTGCGGTGGGCCGGGAGGCTATGCCGAGTTACTGAGCGTACTGAGGGACAAGAGCCACGAGGAGTATGCCGAACGCTGGGAGTGGGTTGGCCAGGAGTTTGATTCGGAGCGGTTTGACTTAGTCGCGATTAATGAGACGCTGAAGACGATCAAAGCCTAGACTTCGGTCGGGACGACGTAGGGGGCGCGGTACTCGCGGGTGAGCATTTTGTTGGCTTCGGCGTCGTTCGGGAAGACCATTTTAGCGGGGTCGAAGCGGAGTTCGCGGCCGAGGCGATGGGAGATGTTGCCGAGATGGCAAAGTGCCGTGGAGAGAGCGGTCTCCTCGATTTCGGCGTGGAGCAGTTTGGGGTTACGGGCGCGGACGGCGTCGGCGAAGTTGGCGAAGTGATCGAGATTGGAGGGGTACGTGATCACGGGTTCGGTTTGCTTGTTACGGCCGAGGAGAATACGGAAATCGCCGTTGGAGTCGAGATGCATGTGGCCCTTGGAGCCGTAAAAGTCCCAGGACATCTTCTCGGCGGTGTAGAGGCCGCGGAGTTGACCAACCATGGAGGCTCCGTCGGCGAAGGTCCAGGTGACGTTTTGGGTATTGGGAGTTTGACC
>CANNLB010000188.1 GCA_947505565.1 Acidobacteriota bacterium
GGGCAAGGAAGACGGGCATCAGGGCGGGCGGCGTTACAACCCGGAAGATCGGGGCTACGAGATCTTGCGGCGTTGGGTCGTGGACGCGGCCCGATTGAAGAAGGCACAGCTATAGCGGGATGAGTTTGAAACCTAGCCGTTCAACGGCGAGCGCCTTTGGGTAAGGATAGAGGGGTGGCACCGAAGGCTGTTGGAGACGTTCGCGAAGGATTGCCGGGTTGCTGCGCAAGTCTCCTCCGAAAGATCACTGGCACGAAAGTTTGCGGCTCTGGATCGTGGACTCGGCCCGATGGAAGAACGCAATGCTATTACGGAACGACCACGAACGCGAGCTGTAAACGTCAAACGCCCCTGGTGTGGTTCCAGGGGCGCAGCAGGATCTTGGGAACGGGAAAGAATTGCTCGGGTTAGCGAAGCGCCTTCTCGATGGCGGCAGCGAGTTCCGGGCTGTCCGGGCTGACGCCGGATTCAAAACGCTGTACCGGCTTGCCGTCCTTGCCGACGAGGAACTTGGTGAAGTTCCATTTCACTTCGCCGCCGGAGGTCGAAGTCAGATACTGATAAAGGGGAGTCTGGTCGCTGCCTTTGACGCTGACTTTGGCCATGATCGGAAACGTCACGCTGTACTTGCGCGAACAGAACTGCTTGATGTCCTCGTTCGTGCCCGGTTCCTGGCCACCGAAGTTGTTGGCCGGAACGCCGATGATCACGAGCCCTTGGCCCTTATACTTCTCGTACAAGGCCTGCAAGCCGGTGTACTGCGGGGTGTAGCCGCACTGGCTGGCGACATTGACGACAAGCACGGCTTTGCCCTTCATCGAGGCGAGAGGCGTAGCCTGCCCGTCGATGTTGTTCATGGTGAATTCGTGGATGCTGGAGGCGGAGAAGGCTGCTGTAGTCATAAGAAGGGCAGTGATGAAAGTTTTCATACTGCCCCTCAGATGCTTGCGGGGGAAGGGAAGTTGCAGGAAGGACGACTATTCGTTGTAGTGGAACGTAGCAACGAAAGCGCTACGCTTCTCCGGGCTGGACCAGGTAGTGCCGAGGTCCTTTCCGGTGTAGTTATGAGCAAGCGTATAAGCCGGCATCGCATGATCGACGGCGACCATCGGGGGATACCACACGTCCTCGTGGGAGCAGTGGTTATCGCCTTCGGTCAACGTACGGGTCTGAATAGCCGCCAACTCGCCAGCTTGCAGCTTGGCGGTCGCCTTGTGGACATCGTTGTTTTCGACTTCGATCGAAACCGCGCGATAGTCGATGCGAACCACGTCCATCAACATGTCCTTGCTCATCGCTTGGGCAAACTTCTTCAGCGCCAAGCGCTGGGTGGGAGTTGCCTTTTCGTCGATGATCAGAGCGCTTTTGACGGGGAAGGTGGTGGCAGCGAACGTGTTCCCGATGGTTCCGCTGGCTTTCACCACGCCGACCACCGAGAGGCCGTCGAGCTTCACGCCGTCGTAGGAACCCGAGTTAATCTTCCAGCCCATCACGGCCAAATCGCCCTTAAGTTCGGTTTCCGAGTTAGCAAAACACGGGCCGACATAAACATCCGCAGTGCGGGCTTCCATATAGAAGCCCTTGATTCCAGTTCCGGCAAACGCAAACGTGGCGGCCATCAAAGTTGCGAGGATCGTTTTCATTCCTACTCCTTAAAGCAGCTTGAAGCACTTACGGGCTTCGTTACACTCATACTCGTCGACACCCACGCCGTCCGGCCCGAGCGGCAACTGGGTCTTCTGACACCAGTATAGCCGGTCATTAGAGGCCTGGACGGAGGGGTCCCAAATCGCGTCGATATACATGCCTTTCCAGCACAGATTCGTACAACGGTCGTCATCCGGCCGGCTTAACCCGGCGCGGATCATACTGTTTTGACGCCTGCCGCCGTCAAAAGGGCTCGTTTGACTGCTACTTTCGCCAACTGCATTTTGTAGGCATTCTGGCTAAGAGGTTTGGCACCGAGGACTGCGGCGGCACCGGCTTTCTCCGCCGAATCGGGAGTGATGGTTTGGCCGATGAGCATTTTTTCGGCTTCGATGGCACGGATCGGGGTGGGGCCGACGTGACCCATGGTGATCGAAGCAGCCGTCACTTTCGTGCCGGACATGCGGAGCGATACCGAAGCGGTGGCGAGGGGCCAATCGACGGCTTGGCGATGACGCACTTCGTAGGTCGCGTTTTTGGTGGGCGGGGTCGGAATGAGAATGTCAGTGACGATCTCGTTGGCGGCTAACGCGATTTCGCGTTCCCCTTCGGCAGAAGGCGCTTTGAAGAATTGCGCGACGGGAACGTCTTTGGTTTTGCCGTCGGGGCTGGCGATTTTCAGCGTCGCGCCGAGGGCCATCAAGGCCGGGCCGAGGCTGGAGGCACTGACAAAATGCGCCGCTCCGGTGCCGAAGATGGCGTGGTATTTATTTTCGCCGTTTTCGACGAGGCCCTTGGCGAGCAGTCCGTTACCGGTGCGGAAGTACCAGCAACGGGGCCGCTGGCAGAGGTCACCGCCGACGGTTCCCATGTTGCGGATCTGCGGGCTGGTGATGCCCAACGACGCCTGCACGAGAGCCGGGAAGGCTCCGCGGATCAGCGGGTTGGAGGCCAACTCATCGAGGGTGACCGTCGGTCCAATGCGGAAGTTGTTTCCGATTTTGGAAATGCCGCCGAGGGTTTTGATGCCCTTGATGTTGACGAGCCGCTTGGGTTGGTGGACGTCGTCCTTGATCAGGCTGAGCAGGTCGGTGCCGCCAGCGAGAATCTCCGCCCCGGCCGTGAGGAGGCTGAGAGCCTCCTTCACGGTGGTTGGATTTGCGTATTCAAAGTTAACCATTACGCGTTCCTCCGGTTGGCCAGCGCGGCCAGCACTCGTTCAGGGGTCAGGGGTACCATCGGCACGCGGACGCCCAAGGCATTGGCTGCCGCATTGGCGATGGCCGCCACGCCGCCGATCGCGCAAGGCTCGCCGAGGCCGATGATGCCGCGGGAGTCATGTTCCTTGGTGATATCCATGTGCACGGTGAGTTTGCCGACGTCGGGCAAGCCGGCGAGTTTGTAGAACTCCATGTCGGCGTTCAACACTCGGCCCGTGGTCTGGTCCATAATACGTTCTTCCATCAGCGCCGAACAGACGCTCATGATCAACGCACCGGCCACTTGGCTCTCGGCCGTCCGCGGATTCACGACGAGGCCGCAATCCTGCACGGCCACCACTTCGACGATCCGCACGACACCGGTTTCCATATCCACTTCGACTTCGGCCATTTGAATGCCGCTGGCGCCTTGGGTGTTGAGACCTTCGCGAGCCGCCGAACGGGGTTCATTCTCGCCCATTTCGCTGATGGCGGTCGGTCCCATCTTCTGGCAAGCCTGTTTCCAACTCATCGCCTTGTTGGGGTTGCCCTTGGCGACGATACGGCTGTCGTTGGCTTCGAGTTGATCGGGGGGAACACCCATGCCCGGGGCCACTTTCTCGAGTAGTTTTTCGAGTGCGTTGACGGCCGCTTTCCGGGTGGAGGAGCTTACGCCGCCGATTGTCGTCGAACCGCCCGACGGACCGGAAGGCGGATAGCTGTTATTGCCCAACTTCACTTTCACCGCCGACATCGGCAGGCCGAGGGTTTCGGCGGCGACTTGGGTGATGCAGGTGCGGGTGGCGGTCCCGATGTCCTGGGAGCCGATTTCGACTTCCACGGTTCCATCCGGATGAATGGTCAGCCGGCACTTCGAAGCGTGTCCGGCGCCGCCCCAGGTGGCGATTCCGATGCCTAAGCCGCGGCGGATGTTGCCGGTTTTGGCCGAGCCCAATTGGAACTTCTTCTTCCAATCGATGAGTTCGGCACCCTTGACCAACTGCTTCCGATAGGTATCGGCGCGCAGCGTGAGGTCGAGGTTTTTCAGGAACACGTCATACGGATCCATGCCGATTTCAGCGGCAAAGTCCGAGATGGCCGAGCAGGTGAGGAAGCTGGCCTGCGGATGGTTCGGGGCGCGCCAGGCGCGGGCCGGGCCGGCGTTGAGCGACACTTGCGTGTGGTTCATGCGTCGGTTCGGGATGTTGGTGAAGACGTAAGGCAGAGGCGCCATACCGCCGCCACCGATACCGCCTGAGGCCCAGGATTCGCTCTGCCAACCGGTCATGGTGCCGTCTTTCTTACCAGCGACTTTGATTTTGGCGAAATGCGACGGCCGAACGCCGGCGATCGTGAGTTCCGTAGCGCGGTCGAGGAAGAGTTTCACCGGGCGTCCACCCGACTCCTTCGACAGGCGGGCCGCCTCAGCGCCCCAGCGGTCAGCCGGGAATTTCGAACCGAAGCCACCGCCCATGTATTGGCAGTCAACTTTGACTTGCGTGGCGGGCAGTTCGAGCAACTTGGCGAGATCGCCGCCAACCGTGGAAACGGCTTGCGTCGAGGGCCAGAAATCGATTTTGTCGTTGCCCCAGGCGACGACCGAACCGTGTGGTTCCAAGCAGCAGTGGGTGATGACGGGGATGCCGTAGTCGCCGGAAATTTTGGCTTCGGAATCCTGGAAAGCCTTATCGGGATCGCCGGTGATCTGCTCGCCGGCGGCTTTGGCGCGGGGGCCGACTTTGGCGAGGTTATCTTCCTTAACGAGGTGGGTGAGCACTTCGTACTCGACTACGATCGCCTTGGCGGCGTCGCGGGCGATCTCTTCGGTCACCGCGCTAACGGCGGCGACTTCGGTTCCGGCCCATTGGATTTCGGTGCCGGGGCCGGAGATGACGCGGACGGCGGTCACACCCTTGATGGCCTTGGCCGGCGCTACGTCAATGCTTTTGACTTTGGCGTGCGCGTGGGGGGAGGTCAACAGCACGGCGAAAAGGAGGCCGGGCTGGTTCATGTCGGAGGGATATTTCGCCCGACCGGAGGATTTCATCGGACCGTCAAGCCGGGCAATGCGCTTGCCCATGAGCTTGCGTTGTTCCATCGGGGGCCATTTGTACTCAGCCATTCTTGATCTCCTTCGCTGCTTCGAGCACGGCGGCCTTCATTCCCATGTAGGTGCCGCATCGGCACAAGTTGCCGGACAAGCCCTTGTCGATCTGTTCGACGGTCGGGGCGGGATTGCGGTCGAGGAAGCCCTTGGTGGCCATAATGAAGCCGGGGGTGCAGTAGCCGCACTGCTGGGCGTCGTGGTTGACAAACGCCTTAGAAATTGGATGGAGTTGGCCTTCCGGGGCCAGCCCTTCGATAGTTTGAATCGGTTTGCCGACGGCGTCGACGGCGAGGACGGAGCAGCCGTAAACGACCTTTCCGCTGACGATCATCGTGCATGCGCCGCAGGTGCCGCGGTCGCAAACCCGCTTGGCTCCGGTCATGTCGAGTCGGTTGCGTAAGGCATCGAGCAGGGTGACCCGCGGCTCTACCTTTACGTTGCGTTTCTTTCCGTTAATGTCGAGGGTGATTTCCACCTCTCCTGACATGACGGCAACAGCGCCTTGCGCCTGGGCGTCTTCCGCCAGCAGGCCAGTGGACAGCACCCCGCCCGATACACCCGCGCTCTGCAGTAGCGAGCGGCGGGAGAACGCGGACTTCGGGAGCTGATCCTTCGGTATTTCGTTCGAAGAGCTCAACGGACACCTTCCTTTTAAGGGAGTCAAACGGTCGTTTTTGACTATAACAGACTGGCGGGAACTGTGAAAAGACGTTTAGAATTTCCGTGAGGTAACGCAGCGCGAAAATCGAACGGGTGTCCCCTACGAAAGCATCTGGGGCCGTGTTAAGCGAGCGACGAGTGCCACGCCGTCTTCCCTCGTCGTACAGAGTTCAGCAGTGCTATCTGCACGAGGCGCCAGCGTTGATCGAAAGGCACTTGATCCAGCCCCGCTTCCAATTTTGGAAACGCGCGCCGCAGGGTGGGGCTGTCCAGGCACAGATCCCGGCTCAGCTTCGCCATCCAGGGATAGCGGTCCGGATGCGTCTCCCAGAACCCTCGTTTCGTTGTATTGAAGCGGACGTCCGTCGGAAGGTCTGGCTGGATCATGCGATAGGGGTACTTCAAATACCCATCGTGAACCAGCAGCGCCGGGTGCAGTTGCGCCGCCACCCGGTTGAACTCCACATCGAGAAACGGAACGCGGCACTCCAACCCGAACCACATCCCCAGGCGGTCTTCGAGCCGGAGGAGCGTCTGCAAT
>CANNLB010000189.1 GCA_947505565.1 Acidobacteriota bacterium
GATCGGACTTTCTCTGAATCCCCCGCTGAACGCTCTCGTATTGAGCGTAGAGGAGAAGCCCAGCATTCAGGCTCTGCAGCGTCCTTCCGGCGATGTGGAAACCGATAGTGGAGCGGTGGTGCGAGCCATGAAAAGCACCTACCAGCGCAATGGAACCTTGCACTTGTTTGCCGCTTTGGAGATCGCCACTGGGCAGGTATACGCGAAAACTAATGAGCACAAGAAGCGTGAGGATTTCCGCCGGTTCCTCAACGGCGTGGTTGCCGAACTACCTTCTGACAGGGAGATCCATGTGATCCTGGACAACGACTGCACCCACAAACGCAATAATGACTGGCTGGCCAAATACGAGGGCCGGGTCCGTTTTGACTTTACGCCCACCTCGGCCAGTTGGCTCAATCAGATCGAGATCTGGTTCGGGCTGCTGACCCGCAAGGCGCTTCGCGGCGAAAGTTTCTCCAGCAAAGATCAATTGCGTTCGGCCATTGAGGCATTTGTCGTTAAGACCAATGAGCCCCCCAAGCCCTTTCACTGGCGTCAGCGCGAGGTCAAGGGGAGCCAACTGCGCCATACACTTGTTAGCTTCTGCAACTAAGCAGTAGTCGGGAACGAGGTAGTGGCGGCAGTCGCCGACCTCGATACGGGTGCCGGCGGAATTGTTGAAGAACCCGTTGGAGTTGATGGCCTAGTTTGGGGAAAACTGGTAGGCGTCTCCGTGGATGCGGTGGGTGCCGGATTTGGTTTGGATCAAGACGGCGGTGCCGCCGCGGCCGAACTCGGCGGAGAAGGCGTTCGTGAGGACGACGAATTCTTTGATAGCGGAGATGTTGACGTTTTGTTGGGATATGCCTTCGGAGGAGTCGTCGTTGTTGTTGACGCCGAAATAGGAGCCGGAAGACTGGAAGCCGGGCATCATCTCCACGGGGGAACGAAAATGTCGGGAGGAGAGGGGGCGATCTTCGATGGTCTTTTCATTGAGGGAGGAGCCCTGTTCGCCGCGCGTCAATTCGATGCGGGAGGCGTCGGATTCGACGGTAAGGGTGGTCGCGACGGGGACGGGGCCGAGTTTGAAGTCGGCGACGCGGGTGGCGGAGAGTTCGATTTGGGCGTTCTGTTAAACGGAGCCGAAGCCGGCGGCTTCACCGGTGTCGAGCGAGAGGAAGGACAGGAGATAGTAGCCGGATTAGTCGGAGGCAGACTCGCGGAGGGTGCCGGATTCGGTATTGCGGGCGGTGAGTTTGACGCCGGCGATGGGGGCGCCGGAGGTGTCGATGGTGTGGCCTTCGAGTTGGCCGGTGACGGTTTGAGCGGCGAGGGGGACCGAAAGGAGTAGGATGAGCGCGAAGCGAGAGGTCATTGTAGGATGGTAACTCGACTTATGCGCGAAAACCATCGGATTTTAGATCAGCTGCGGCGGGCGGTTTATGGGGAAGCTTGGCATGGGGATGCGTTGTTTGAAGTGCTTCACGGAGTAAGTGCGGAGGAGGCCAAGGCGAAGGTGGGAGGGGTTGGGCATTCGATTGAGGACTTGACCTTGCATGTGGCGGCGTGGCTGGAGGCGGCGGAGCGGCGGATCGGGGGCGACCCCGCGATTCTGTTGGGTGAGGCGGATTGGCCGGAGGGCGGGGATTGGGAGGGGGCGAAGGAGCGGGCCCGGTTTGCGGCGGAACGGTTGCTGGACGTGGTGGAGAAGGCTGATTTGGACGCTGCGGTGCCGGGGAAGGCTTACGATAACTACCACTTGCTGCACGGGGTGATCCAGCATACGCTTTATCACGCGGGGCAGATGGTGCTGCAGAAGCGAAGTCCGGAAGGGCTGCTCCGGCATGCGATTGGGGCGGTGGGGTATCGGGCTGGGAAGGCGTTGGCGGGGGTGCCGCCGGAGTTCGGGACCTTTGCGGCGGGCGCCGGGGTGAAGACGCCAGAGGAGTTGGTGGCCCACTTGGCGGAACTGTTTGCGTGGGTGCTGGAATTGGCGAATGGAACGGGCCGATGGAGGCGCTTCGAGGTGCTGGGGTGGGAGGCGGACGTGGCGCGATTCTGGGAGAAGCTAGCGGCGGTGGAGGAGTATCGGGGACGGTTGGCGCCGGCGGAGCGGTTGTTGCAGGGTCCGGTAGCGGATGCGTTGACGCACGTGGGCCAACTGGGCATGTTGCGTCGGTTGGCGGGGTATCCGATGACGTCGGAGAATTACTTCGCGGCGACGATTTCGGTGGCGAAGAAGGACTGAAGGACTTCGGGATAGAACTGGGAGCTTGAGGCGTAGTGGAGGGTTTTGCGGGCGAGGTCTTCGGGTAGACGGGTGCGGTAGGGCCGGTCGGTGGTCATGGCGTAGTAGGTGTCGATGCGGGCGTCGAGGGGGATATCGTCGTCGGCGAAGCCGTAGGGATAGCCGGAACCATCGTGGCTTTCGTGGGGAAGACCGACGATGGAGAGGTAGTCGACGAAGACCCCGGTGCGCTCGAGAATGCGGACGCCGATGGCGGGATGGGTCTCTGATGGCTCGTTCGGGATCGGAGAGGCGGCCATCCTTGAGCAGAAGGTCGTCAGGGATGCCGACCTTGCCGATATCGCGGAGCAGGGCGCCGATGCGAATGCGTTCGACTTCATCTTTGAAGAGGCCGCATTCGTGGGCTAGGTTGCGGGAGTAGTTGCTGACGCATCGTCTGTGGCCGGCGGTGTACCGATCGCGCGATTCGAGGGCCTCAACCAACGTTTCGAGGATTTCGAGGCAGGTTTGTTCGAGGGCGTCGGTAAGGCCGTCGAGTTCTGGCCAGCCTACGGGGGGCACTTCGAGGATGGCGAGTCTACCGTCTGCTTCGCTGGTGTGGCAAGCTGCGGTTGGGCGATCGAGCGTATTGAAAACTCGGCGTGGCATTCGCACCAATTTACTTATCGAGCGTTGTAACCCGGTTTTTAGGGGATAAGGTACAATCGGAAAATATGTTTAAAGGCCTGGAACACACGGCGATCGCCTCGCCCAACCCCCAGCGGCTCGCCGAGTGGTACCGCGACCATTTGGAATTCCGCATCAACTTCGAATATGCGGGGAACTACTTCGTGCGCGCATCGAACGGCTCGATGCTGGAAATCATTCCGAGCGAAGGGGAACGCCCGTCGAACAAGATGAAGGACGAGGGCATTCGCCATCTGGCGATTGACGTGGAAGACTTTGACGCCGGTTTGGCCGTGCTGCAGGGCTTGCAAGTTAATTTCCTGGGCGAGCCGTTTTCAAATCAGGGGAATCGCTTGGTGTTCTTCACCGACTGCGATGGAAACATTCTCCATCTGATTGCGCGTCCGGCGCCGCTTCCGTAGCGTTCAACGGACGCCGACTTGTTCGACAAGGTTTTCAAGGCCTTCTCTTACCCTCAATTCCGCATCATGTGGCTGGGGGCCTGCACCTCGTCGATGGGGACCTGGATGCAGCAGGTCGCGCAGAGTTGGCTGGTTTATCAACTCTCGGATTCGCCGCAGCTTCTCGCCTTGGACGTATTCTTGGGCGAGATCCCCATCTTCCTACTCTCGCTCGTGGGTGGGGTAACGGCGGACCGTTTTGATCGACGGAAGATTGTGCTCGCGTCGCAGATAGTGCAGTTGAGTTGTGCGTTCACGATCACCGGCCTGTTGTATTTCAGCCTGATTCAGATCTGGCATATCCTAACGATTTCCTTCATTGTGGGCTGCGCGCAGGCGTTTGGCGGCCCGGCCTACCAAGCGCTGGTGCCGTCCCTAGTGGCGAAAGAGGACCTGCCGAATGCGATTGCGCTGAACTCGATTCAGTTCAACTTGGCGCGCGTAATTGGCCCGGCGCTGAGCGGAATCGCGATGGCGAGTTTGGGGCCGATCTGGTGTTTCGGGTTGAACGGGTTGAGTTATTTTGCGGTGATTGCGTCGCTGCTCTCGCTGCCGAAGCGGCTGCCGGTGGTGCCGAAGGGGGAGAGTCCGCTCGAATCGATGAAGCTGGGGCTGAACTTCGTGAGGACCCGCGAGTCGATGGTGCCGCTGGTGGCGCTGGGTTTTTTGATGACCTTTTTCGGGCTTTCGGCGATGACGTTTTTGCCAGTGGTGGCCAGGGATACTTTGAAATTGAGTGCGAATGGGTACTCGCAGCTGATGTCGATTTCCGGGGTGGGATCGGTGTGCGGGGCGCTGATTGTGGCGGCGTTGGGGAACATGAAACGCAAGGGCGGAGTGGCGATGTCGCTGCTGATTGTTTTGGGACTGCTCAACATTGGCTTCGCATATTCGACGAATTTCTGGCTGAGCGGAGCGATTTTCTTCGTTTCAGGTGGGTGTCTGATCGCGTCTTTCGCTCTGGTGATGAGTTTGGTGCAGATGCGGACGGAGGACCACATGCGGGGGCGGGTGATGAGCGTTTATAACGTTTTCTTTCGGGGCGGGCGACCAATGGGGAGCTTGTTGACCGGGCAGATGATCACGCTGGTGGCGGTGCCGAACGCTTTGGCGATCAACGGGGCATTGCTGGCGGTGATTGGGATTTCGTTTTTACTTTGGCAACGGAAGCTGGCGATGCAGTGATGTTGGATAATGAGTCAGATGCGACTCTTTCTGGGATTGATCGTTAGCGCGGCTGTCGGAATGGCCGGGGATCTGGAAGCGGCGCGGGATCGGCAAGACCGGGCAGCGTTGGCGAAGTTGGCCAAGGGGACGCCGTATCAGGTGGCGTTGGCGCAATCGTACCTTTCCGAGGTGGCGCTGGAGTTGCGCGACAAGCGGGAGGCCCGGGTGGCCGCCGAGGCTGGAATCAAGGCTGCGCAGGCGGCGGTGCAGGCCGAGCCGAACAAGGCGGAGTATCACCGATTGTTGGGGACTCTTTGTGGGCAGGTGATTCCGGCCGATCCGATGGCTGGGATGCAGCATGGCAAGTGCGCCAAGCAAGAGATTGAAAAGGCGCTGCAATTGGACCCGAAATCGGCGCTGGCATGGGTATCGAGCGGGGTCGGTAAGTACTATTTGCCGCCGTTTCTGGGCGGGGGCATTGAGTTATCGCTGAAAGACTTTGAAAAGGCCTCGAGCTTAGAGCCGAAGTTAGCTGAGGCGTGGTTGTGGATTGGTTTGGCGCATCGGAAGGCGGGGCGTAACGGGCAGGCGCGGACGGCCTTAGAAAAGGCGATGGCGCTGAATCCGCAGCGGACGTGGATCAAGCAGCAGCTGGAGAAGACCCCGACGACATGATGCTGCGCTTCGCCGTGTTGGCGGCGTTTACGCTGCTCGGATTCTTCGTGTTTCCCGGGCATACCTACTTACAATCGGATACGCATATCTATCTTCCGATGATGGAGCGGATTGCGAATCCCGCGTTGTTGGGCAACGACATTATCGCGACGCATCCGCATCTGCGGTATACGGTTTACGATGAGATCGCAGGCGGGTTGAAGCAGTTGACAGGTGGCGATTTTGAGCCGATCCTGGCGGGGCTACAACTGGGCGCCCGTTTTGTCGGCTTGTATGGGGTCTACCTGTTGGCGACGGCGGCGGGGCTGGAAGCGGGTGCGGGCCTGTTTTTGGCGGGGCTGTTCGGGTTGGGGGCATTGATCATTGGGCCGGCGGTGCTTACGGTGGAGTACGAGCCGATTCCGCGCGGGATGGCGATTCCGCTGCTGCTTCTGGCGATGGGACTGGCGGGGCATGGGCGGTGGAGAGGGACGGGCATCGCCTTGGGGGCGGCGTTTTTGCTGCATCCGCCGACGGTTTGGCCGGTGTGGCTGGTGTTGGGTGGGTACGCGCTTTGGCGGGGCAGGGGAGCGATAGGTGGGATGGTGGGTGGGGTGCTAGCGTTATGGCTGGCGTCGAGGTTTCAAGTGGGCGAGACCGAACGGCAGGCGTTTTGGGCGACGGTGCCGCCGGATTTGGAAGCGTTGCAGCGGATGCGGGCGTCCTATGTGTGGGTGGGCATGTGGCAGGGGATCTGGTGGGTTCATCACGCGGTGCTGTTGGCGGTAGCGGTGGGGGCGTGGTGGCGGATTCGAGGGAGCTTGAACGACGCGATGCGGGTTATGTTACTCGGGTTGCCGATCTTGGGCGCGTTGAGCGCGGGGTTGAGTTATTTGTTACTCGACTTGGGGAAGTGGATTGTGGTGCCGCAGGTGCAGCCGGCGCGGGCGTT
>CANNLB010000190.1 GCA_947505565.1 Acidobacteriota bacterium
AGCGCTTGCCTACAGGGAGGCCATGACCGAGCCGCTGCAGCCGGCTCTGCGGCTTCCTTTCTCTGCCTTGGCCCCGGTTGGTCGAGCGCGGGCAACACCCCGTTCCGCCGTCACAAAGTCTGGACACACGAAGCCGGCATCTCCACTCCGATGATCGTGCATTGGCCTAAGGGCATCGCTGCGCGGGGCGAACTGCGGCATAATGTCGGCCACGTTATTGATTTCATCCCAACTCTGCTAGAACTCGCCCGCGTCAAACCGGAGCTGCCAGCGGGTGCTCCGGCGTTGCCCGGCCACAGCTTGGTGTCGGCGTTTGCCAAGGACGGCAGCGTTACACGCGATGATCTTTTTTTTCACCACTTGGGCAACCGTGCCCTGCGAATAGGCGATTACAAATTGGTTACCGCACCCGAGGATCAGAATGCGTGGCAACTCTACAACCTGGCGACTGATCGTTGCGAGCAGGACAATCTGGCGTCCAAACAGCCGGACCGCGTGCGCGATATGGCTGCCCGTTGGAAGCAGTTGCAGGACCGCTTTACCCGCGATGCGGGTCCGGTTCGGCCCATCCCCGAGAAGATCGATTGAAAGAGTGTAATTTAACGTAAAGGAATAACCATGACTATAAAACTAACAACAACGACGCTCACGTTTCTGGCGCTGCTTCACATGGCTTCGGCCCAATACAAGGGCTGGCAGCATTCGGGTTCCATGTACATTCTGACCACGCCCGAGGGCGCGAACCTGAAGTATAGCCCGGTCAATGGTACTTCCTCAACGGTCTTCCGGCTGATGAGCGACTTGTGAGCCTCGGGAGTAGCGGTCCGGGCATCAGGAGCGGGTTTGTCGAAACACCCCGCACCCGCTTTGGTGGCGTTTTTCTCGCGTCAGCGCAGACCGCGTCCCAGTTCGCAGTCTCCCGACGTGCGTGGGTCGCGTCCGGCACCGCTCAGAGGCTGTGAATATCGATCGCGGGCAGTTCGTCGGGCGAGGCTTGAAAGACGTCGCGGTCGTCATGAGCCTGGACGAACTCGCCCCAGTCGGCGGGCGGGCCCCGGGCCGGCGAGACTGGTGGCGGCTCGAGCGGTTCGCCGAGATGTGTCAGGATCTTCCGGATCGGGCCCGGATCGGTGATGAATGCGATCAGCCGGATATCGCCGCCGCAGTTCGGGCACTCGACCGGAAACTCCTCCCCCACCCGGGCGATCAGTTTCGCCCACGCGATTCGCGACGTGTCGTGCGACCGGGGCTTGTGATTCGGATTGACGTCGCAGCAGCCTGCCGTGGCGCGACCGCCGGCCGCCTGCCCACCGGTCACAGCCTCGCGCCGCTTGCCGATGTTGCCGATCGCGAGCGCCGTGACGGCGGGCCTGAGCTTGTGGTTCGGCGCGAACACCCCGTGGTAGCGATGCCGGTGCTTCCGCGGCGGCGGGACGAGCTCGGCGAGCCTGTCGCTCGTGGGATGTGACCTTCGACCCGAAGTGGGGCGGCCCCGGCAAAGTGAAGTTTGAGAAGCTGGATGACTGGATCAAGCGGCCCGAGGAAGGGATCAGGCTATACTCCGGCACGGCGATCTATCGTAAAACTTTCACCCTGACGGGCGAGCCTAGTAGTCGTGCTCCCTTCTACCTTTCGCTGGGTTCCGTCAAATACACCGCACGGGTGAAGCTCAACGGCAAGGACATGGGAATCGTGTGGACGGCACCCTGGCGCTTGGAAATCACCAGCGCACTCAAGGCGGGTGCGAATGAATTGGAAATCGAGGTGATCAACCTGTGGCCGAACCGCCGAATCGGCGACGCCTCGTTGCCTGTGGAAAAACGTTTCACCCAAAGCAACATCGCTTTCAGCCCGATCAATCCCGTAAATCCTCCTGAAAGATCTGGGTTGTATACGTCTGGCCTGTTAGGCCCTGTTTTGATCCAGTCGACTGCGGCGGATGGCGCAAAATGAATCAGATCATCCTGAGAATAATACGCGGTGCTGCGGTAGTCCCGCAGCTCGCAAATGCATTAACCCCGGTGTTTTAAAAGGCACCGGGAATCTTAATTAGAGCATCATATGAATTCAATCATCGTACACAATCATTTCACCAGTTACCAGTCAGCCAAGCAACGGAATATCCGGCAGGTGCCGCAGGTTTTCGGTTTGGCGATGTTTCTGTTAGGCCTCAGCGCCCCGCTCACCTTCGCGGCGGAAATCCCCGAAGCGGCCAGCTCATCCGGCACAGGCTTGGTTGAGGTCGAGAATCCTGTTAGCTATGCGGATGGCCGCCCCTATCCCTCATACCGCTTGAATGCCGTGGATCAGGGCATGTTCCTGAAATACGGCGAGGGCCCCAATCAGTGCGATACCATGAATGCCCGCGAGGCCATGATCAATTGCGTCGATGGAACCTATTATTTGTTCTACGACGGCGTTGGTGCCAAAGGCTGGGTGGCGTGCTTGGCGGAGAGCAGGGATATGAAAACATGGGAGCGCAAGGGGCCTCTTCTTGAATTCGGACCCGGACTGTCGGATTCGGCGGCTGCGTGTTCGCCTTGGATCATCAAAGACGAGAATGATCTTTGGCACATGTTTTATCTGGGCACTCCCAACACCACGGGAGGTGATTACAAGATTCCCATCGCCCCCTATTTGGCGATGCGCGCAACGAGCAATTCTCCGGCGGGGCCATGGACGAAGCGTTACGATCCGGTTCCCTTCAGCACGAAGGAAGGCACGTATTATTCGATGTCCGCCTATCCCGGCCATGTCATCAAACAGGGCAGTGAATACATGATGTTCTTCGGTGCTGCGGATGCAAAAGTAAGACGGACGATCTCCATCGCCCGCACCAAGGACCTCAATGGCGAGTGGACGCTAGACCCCACTCCGGCCCTGCCCGTTACGGAAAATCTAGAGAATACCTCGATGTATTTCGAGCCGACCAGCAATACCTGGTTTATGTTCGTCAATCATATTGGAAATGAGTGCCCGGACGCTGTCTGGGTCTATTGGACCAACGACATCAATCACTGGAATCCCGCCTGCAAGGCCATTGTGCTAGACGGCGCCAATTGCACGTGGAGCAAAAAAAACATCGGCATGCCCACGGTGGTGACGGTTGGAGACAAGCTTTATGTATTCTATGATGGTGCCGGCGGTGACAGCACCAACGAGATGTATCGAAGCATCGGCAAGGCGACCCTTCAACTGCCGCTGAAAGTCCTGGACCCTGAGATGCGGCAGGTGCCGGTGATGAACGGCAGCTTCGAGACTTCTGGAGCATCACCCAGCGGCCCTTCGGCCAAGGTCGGCAGCCCGTGGAGCACCATCGAGGCACCAGCAGGTTTTCAGCAGCAACAAGTCGTAACCGCTGGCGCATTCACCCGCAATGTCGAAGGCGGCGGCGAATGGGCTGTGCCGATCAGCGCGGATGTCACGCCGGACTCGCGCCCGCTGTCACAGTTCCTGCCGCGCAATGTCTCCCCTGGAGACAAGCTGACTGTGACTTTCTGGCTCGGTAGGGCTAAGAACACGCCCGGAGGAAAAGGGGAGGCCTATTTCGACGTCAGCGGGACGAAATATAGCATGGCGTTCGATACCACTTCGTTGCCCGCCGATAGCTGGAAGAGCTACACGCTGACTCAAACCATCACCCATTCGGGGAGTTTGAGTCTCGGGTTTTACGGCACCAGCAAAGACAACTCGTGGTTAGACAAGATCAGCGATGTCACCGTGACGCCAGCGGCCGTGGATGCTAAGTCACCGAAATGCACCGGCGCCACTCTGACGACTTTGGAAGGTAAACCCAAGCCTCTGAAAGCAGGCGATTTTGGCTATTCGGATCCAAAATCAAGCCCGCTGACTGCAGTGCAGATCACTTCGCTCGCGCCGTTTGGCACCCTGAAGTTGAACGGAACTCCGGTCGACCTTAACCAGATTGTTAAGGCGGCGGATATCAGCAAACTATCCTACCAGCCGGATTTGAACGGCAATGGTGTGCCTTACGCATCGATCGGGTTCAAGGCCAAGAACGCGAATAATCTTTGGAGTCGCGCCGCGTCGTTGTTGTTAAATGTAACGCCGGTAAACGACCCACCCACCTCCAGCGGTGCCTCGGCGCTCACGAGAAAAGGCACCTCCAAAACGTTTGCCGCAGCGGACTTCCCATACTCGGATGTGGATACGGGCGACATGCTGGACGCGATCAAGATTACCTCGCTGCCTGCCCATGGCACCCTGATGCTGAGCGCCAAGCCCATCACCTCGGTCCCGAGTGCGGCCATTCCCGTGGCCAATCTTGAAGACCTAACGTACACGTCGGCAGCGAACTACACCGGAGCCGACTTGTTCAGATATCAGGTGCGCGATAGGGAGCTCTTCAGCGCGGATGCCACGATGGCGCTTACCGTTACCTCGGACATTTTCGTGCTCAACGGGAGCTTTGAAATGCCAAATCCGCCTACAACTTCCCCGGGCGGCCCTTGGGGTAATCTCGATTCTGCTTGGACAAACAAACTCGGCAGCTACGCGCGGCGGCGTGACAGTAGCACCCCACCCGGAGGTGGACTCTGGGTTCTGAACCTCAGTGATCAAGGTTCTTGGATCGAGCAAGATTTAGGCGTATCCGTCGAAGCAGAATCCACTTTGTCCGTGACCTTCTCCACACTGAGAGAAGACCTCTTCAAAAGTCCTAACGGGGGGCAGGGGGCATTCGAGGCATCTTTCATGGTCGGCACCACGAAATACACCGAGCGTTTCGACCTGAGTGGCGACGCCAAGGACACATGGGTCACAAAGACCTTTACCAAGAAGATTGAGAATACCGGCAATTTATCGATCCGATTTTCCCACGTTGACACAGCCAGTACGGGCGACAGGATCACGATAGCGAATGCGAACAATGGGCCAGGTGAAATCGGCAGAGTCGCGATCGACAAAGTCGGTAATGTCAGCGTGAAAACCAAATAGCATTGAAAAATCTGTTCACAATCTGCGCCGCCTTGCTGCTAGCCTTTCCGGCCACGCTGCACGCGGCTGACACGCGAAATCAAAAAACTAACTTTCTCATCATACTCGCCGACGATTTGGGTTTCGCGGATCTCGGTTGTTATGGCTCCGAAATCGCCACGCCTAACCTCGACCGCTTGGCTTCGAAAGGGCTGCGCTTCACTCAATTCTACAACACCGCGCGCTGCTGGCCGACACGCAGTGCACTGCTAACCGGTTGTTATCCGCAACAAATCCACATGGATCCGCCGCAGGGCCTGCTGCCGGTGTGGACGCGTACGCTGCCCCAACTGCTCAAGCCTGCCGGTTATCGCAGTTATCAATCCGGCAAGTGGCACGTCTTCGGCGCCCCGCAACCGGTGGCCGATGGCGGGTTCGATCGTTCATACAAACTGGATGATTTCGACCGGAATTTCAATCCGCAGAAAATATTCGAAGACGACCGTCCTTTGCCGCCGGTGGCCAAGGATAGCGGTTACTACACGACGACTGCATTCGCCGATCACGCGATCCGTTGCCTGAAGGAACACGCGAAAAAGCATGCGGCGCAACCGTTCTTCTCATATCTGGCCTTTACCGCGCCGCACTTTCCGTTGCAGGCGCCGCCGGAGGACATCGCCCGCTACCGCGACCGTTATCTCAAAGGTTGGGACAAGTTGCGCGAGGAACGTTGGCAGAATCTGCGCAAGATGGGGATCGTCACTTGTGGGCTGGCACCGCTCGAGCCGGCCCTCGCGCCGCGTAACTTCAAGCGCGGTGTGCTCGCCAAGCTCGGCCCCGGCGAGATCGAGCATGCCGTTCCCTGGGTGCAATTGACCGACGAACAAAAGCGCTATCAGGCCACGAAAATGGCGATCCATGCCGCGATGATTGACCGCATGGATAAGGAAATCGGCCGGGTTTTAGAGCAGGTGCGCGCCATGGGCGCGTGGGACAACACGGTGATTTTTTTCCTCTCCGACAACGGTACCGATGCCACCGTTATGCTGCGCGGCGACGGCCACGACCCGGCGGCTGCCCCCGGTTCCGCGGGTTCATTCCTCTGCCTCGGCCCGGGTTGGTCGAGCGCGGGCAACGCCCCGTTCCACCGTCACAAAATCTGGACACACGAAGGCGGCATCTCCACTCCGAT
>CANNLB010000191.1 GCA_947505565.1 Acidobacteriota bacterium
CGGTTGGGGATTGGTTCTGGTTGGGGTCTTCGGTACGGTCGTCGCCGTCGTCCGTCGGCAGTGGTGGCTCGTGCTGTTTCTCGCCATGGCTCCTGCCTTCTACGTGCTCAGTATCCACGGCTCGGGAACGCCCATCCATGTGCCCCACCTGTGGCCGCATAGCTACTACAACACCCGCTACGGCATGGCGGTCATTCCGCTCCTGGCCTTCGGCGGCGCTGCCCTGGTGGCCATCTGGCCGGGGCGGTGGATGGCCGCTCTCGTGGTGGCTGTCGGCGTCTTGCCGTGGGTCTTCTACCCGAAGGCGAATGGTTGGGTGACGTGGAAGGAGTCGCAGGTAAACTCCGAATCGCGACGCGCCTGGACCAAAGAAGCGGCGGACTATCTGGCCGCCAACTACGAGCGCGGCACCGGTATCGTCGCGCCGTTTGGCGATCTCACCGGCATCTTCCGAGACGCTCACATCCCCTTACGCGAGACTGTCCACGAAGGCAATGGCTTGTATTTTTCCGCCCTGCTCCAGCGACCCGATCTCTTCCTTTGGCAGGAATGGGCGGTCGCCTTCCGCGACGACCCGGTCAGCGAGGTGTTGAGTCGGTCTCCACACTTTCGGCGTGTAAAAATGATAGATGTGACTAATTCTCGATCAGTGGACATTTATCGCCGCGTTCGGCGCTAAGGCCTATGTCTATCCCGTTTGCCAAGGCGCACGGCGCCAAAAACGATTTTCTATTGACGTGGGCCGATGAAGCGCCCCTCGACAGGCTCTCGCAAGTCGCCATCGCAATCTGTGATCGCAATACCGGAATCGGTGCCGACGGCTGGCTGGTCTGCGACCGCCCCGCCGATGGCATGCGAATTCGCCTGTTTAACCCCGATGGCGGAGAAGTCGAGATGTCCGGCAACGGCACCCGATGTGCAGCCGCCTGGGCCATGGCCAATGGCTACGAGGCCGAGCGAATTCGGATTCGAACCGGCGGAGGCGAAAAACAACTGCGCCAGCTCGAGCGATCCGGCAATGAGTTTCTGTTTGAAATGAACATGGGTCGTCCGGTGGTCGAAGCCGAACGCGAAGCTTTGGTGGTCGGCGATCAGATCGTCAACTGCACCGTGCTTAACGTCGGCAATCCCCAGTGCGTTGTTTTCGTGGAAAATTTCGATTTCGACTGGCCGACCATGGGCGCGGCAATCGAGAAGGATCCCCGCTTCCCAAAGCGAACCAACGTTTCCTTCGTCCGGCATAGAGACGGTCTGAATTTGGACGTCCGTTTCTTCGAACGTGGCGTTGGGGTTACGAACAGTTCAGGAACCGGGTCGACCGGTGCCGCGGTCGCGGCCATGCTGCGCGGCATCGTCGGCCGGACCGTCACCGTCCATACTTCGGCGGGCCCTCTAGTGTTTAGTTGGCCAACTGCCGATGAAGATGTAGTGATGGCCGGACCGGCCGAGCTGATAGCGGCAGGAACATTTTTCTTGAAAGAGGCACATGACGCATAAAGAAGCGCTGTTGGAAAAGATCCTCAGCAAGAAAGCCGCCGCCGGAATCGTTGGTCTGGGCTACGTCGGCCTGCCCTTGGCCGTCGAGTTTGGGCGCGCCGGCTTCAGCGTCGTGGGCTTCGATGTCATCGAAGCGAAGATCTCGCACTTGAATCAGGGCAAATCTTACATCCAGGATGTTCCCGATACTGTGATCGCGCCCCTCGTCGAAAAGGGGCTATTCAAAGCGACGAATGATTTTTCCAAGCTGGCCGAGATGGATACGATCAACATCTGCGTCCCTACCCCGCTCCGGAAGACAAAAGACCCGGACATGAGTTTCATCGTAAGTTCGACCGAGGAAATCGCCAAATATCTCCGCCCAGGGACACTGGTCATTCTCGAATCCACCACTTACCCTGGAACCACCGACGAGTTAGTCCTGCCGATGCTTGAAAAGTCCGGCCTGAAAGTTGGCGAGGATTTCTTCGTCTGCTTCTCTCCGGAGCGGGTAGACCCCGGCAACGCCAAGTATCAAACTCGCAACATTCCGAAAGTCGTTGGTGGAATCACCCCGGCCTGCACCGAACTCGGCGCCGCTTTTTATGCTCAGTCGCTTGATACCGTCGTCCCGGTAACGTCCACTAGCGTCGCCGAGATGGTAAAATTACTCGAAAATACGTTCCGTATGATCAATATCGGCCTCGTCAACGAAATGGCGATGATGTGCGACCGCATGGGCATCAACGTTTGGGAAGTGATCGACGCCGCGGCCACTAAGCCGTTTGGATTCATGCCGTTCTATCCCGGCCCCGGACTGGGGGGCCATTGCATCCCCGTCGACCCGTTCTACTTGGCTTGGAAAACTCGTCAACAAGGTATCGAGGCGCGGTTTATCGAGTTAGCCGGTTACATCAATGGGCAGATGCCGCACTTCGTCGTCGATAAGGTGCAGCACGCCCTCAACGAAAACCGAAAGCCCCTCCGAGACTCCAAAATCCACATACTCGGAGTCGCTTACAAGAAAAACATCGAGGATGTCCGAGAGTCTCCGGCTCTCGACATCATTCATTTGCTAAAACAGCGCGGTGCCCAGCTCAGCTATAGCGACCCGTACGTCCCGCATTTGAAGATCGATGGACTCGACATGCACTCTGAAGACGTGATCGTCGGCTGCGTACGCGCTGACTGTGTCGTCCTCGTCACGGACCATACCGCCTTTGACGCCGACGCGATCCTCGCCGCCTCGCCCGTGTTGGTTGACACTCGAAACGCTCTCAAAGGAAAGAAGTCGCACAAATTGTTTCGGTTGTAACGCATGCTCTGATGGCTCCGGGCCATCGCCTACTGCTACCCCGGATTCTTACTCGCGGACTTCCTCACGGGCTCCGCTCCGGTGTTGCTCCGGGAACTCGCCTGCGCCCAAACCATTGGAAGCTCGAACGTTCCTGCGTGGAGGCTCATGCCGCGGAGCCTCCGCCTCCACGAGCTACTCTCCCCCCACCTCGCACCGGGCTCGGCATCCATGTCGCGCTCCTGGCCGTCTTTGGGACGACCTACCCCCAGCGGATGCTCCTCCCCGCTCCACCCTCGCCGTTCTGACGTCGATTCCTCGGATCTTCCGCCCCTTTGCTCATCGGCTGCGGAGTCGGTACTCTCTTCCTCGGGGGCCGAAAAGCTTGGCTCCTTGGAGCCCGGGCCCCTGGCCCCTCCTTTCCGGCGCGGCTGTCGCCAGCTGTCACCCCGCGCCGTCTGCTACCCTGCCCTCCAGCTTGGGGCCCCGTCGCTCACCGAGAAATCGTCACAGTCAAATGCAATCGCAACTGTCGCGGACCCCTCCTCCGGTGCCCATCAACTCCTCCGTGATCTCGTCGCCCACGGCGTCGGCTCCATCGGCATTCGCGTCCACGGCATCAAGCCCCGTCCGCCCGGCGATCGCAAAAGCCACCGCGAAGTCGAACTCCTCGCCCGCCGTGTCCACTCGCCGCCTGCCCCACTCAGGGCGAAGAGTTCGAAGAGCAGGAACGCTTTTACCGCGCCATCGCGACCCGAAACGCCGCCATCTCCTCGCTGTTCCGAACGAACAGCACATCGCCCGCCAACACCGGATGGTTCCACGTTTTCCCTTCGATCGCCTTAAATCGCGCAAGCTCCCAAAACTGGGCAGGAACCGCCGAAACCAAAGCCCGTTCGCCCTCTTCCGTCAGCACCAGCCGCAAACCCCACTCCGCCCGCCGGATCCGCTGCCCATGCCCATACCGCCCGCGTTTCCATTTCCGCTGGCCGTCTTTCACGTCGATACAAGCAAGTCGATACAAGACAGGATGCTCCCGTCGAACCCGCCCGCCCCTTGCGACATCGCCACGCGGTGTAAGCTGTTCCCTTCGCCCTCGCTCAGCGGTAAGTCGCCCCCGGGCCGCTCATCTCCACGATGTGCCGCACCGCTCCGATGGTCAATACATGTGGCGAACCGTATCCCGGTCCGCCCTCCGGGCCGAACCAACGCGGCTCGCCCTTTACGATGTCGTACCCCACCAACTTGCCCCCCGGCGGCGGTGCCGTCCACCAGCGGGGGCGAAGCCGCAAATCCCCATCCGGGCGTCTGCGCTCCGCTGTCCTTCGCCACGTCGCGCGACCACCTCACCGCACCATTCCGCCCGTCCAGCGCATGCGGAATCCCTGTCCCGCCGAAGTTGTACACCCGACCCGCCCGCAAAACCACCGTCAACCCCGGAGCGTTTTCCCCTTCCACCCGCAAACTCCCCGCCATCCGCTCCATCTCCCCCTGCCGCCCGCCCCATTCCGCCGCCGGGCGCGACAGCAGCAACACCACCGGTCCCCGGCTCACCGCCATCAACCCGTCAATGTCCCCTCCCGCCGTCGCCATCACATACGTCTTCCCCGACACGAAATATACATTCGCACCCGCCGCATTTGTCTCCCCACCCTATGGCATCTCCAACGGAAACTGTCCCGCCGGGTCCTGGTACACGCCCGCCCGACTCACCAAAACGAACCCATCGGATAATGTCGCTACTCGCATCGCGCCCGTCTTATCAGACCACGCTGGAAAACGTTGCCTTTTCCACCCGCCCACAATATATAGACACTTTTTCTTCTCCGCCCCAGCCCAATGCGGTGAATGTTCTTGCAATACTCCCCCAAGGGGTGTATTCTGGTTTTACGTTCTCCCCCGAGCGCCACGACACGACTGTCGTGGTGGATATCTATTTCTCGGCAGGGACATTCCGTTGTTAAAACTCAAACGCGTCGAGCTGCAAGGCTTCAAGTCTTTCGCTGACAAAACGGATTTACGCTTCAGTGGCGCTGGCATCGCCGCCATCGTCGGGCCTAACGGCTGCGGCAAATCCAACCTGAGCGACGCCATCAACTGGGTCCTCGGTGAACAGTCCGCCAAAAGCCTCCGCGGAGCCCGCATGGAAGATGTCATCTTTGCCGGCACCCGCGACCGCAAGCCCATGGGCATGGCCAGCGTCACCCTCACCCTTTTCGATCCCGCCGTCGACGCCGTCCTTCCTTTGATGGATCTCGCCCCCGCCGACGGCCCCGTCGCCACCTTCGTCGCCCAGCCCGTCAAAAAAAGCAGCGAACTGATTATCACCCGCCGACTGTTCCGCTCCGGCGACAGTGAATATCTCATCAACGGCAAGCAAGCCCGTCTCCGCGACATCCAGGACATCTTCATGGGCACCGGCCTCGGACCGGAATCCTACGCCATCATCGAGCAAGGCCGCATCGGCCAAATCCTCTCCTCCCGCCCCGCTGACCGCCGCTCCGTCATCGAAGAAGCTGCCGGCATCACCCGCTTCAAAACCAAACGCCGTCTCGCCGAAGCCAAGCTCGAAGGCGCCAAGCAAAATCTCACCCGTGTCTTCGACATCCTCGAAGAAGTCAGCCGCCAAGTCAACTCCCTCAAGCGCCAAGCCGCCAAGGCCAAACGCTACGAGGAACTCCGCGAAGAACTCGTCACCCACCTTCGCCTCTCTCTCGCCGGCAAGTTCAAAAAGCTCGAAGCCGAAGCCACCAAAGCCGCCGCCGAACTTACCCAAGCCACCGCCCGTTACGAGGAAATCAACAAGGACCTCCAAGATAAAGACGTCCAGCACTCCGAGCTCCTCCAGTCCTGCTACACCCTAGAAGAGCACCTCACCGCCCAACGCCAGGAACTCGCCGACCGCAACGTCGAAGCCGAACGCGCCCGCGGCCGCCTCACCTCCCAAGCCCAACAAATCGCTGGCATCGAACAGCGCCTCAACCAAGGTGAAAACGAAGCCGTCGCCGTCGAACAACGCCTCACCGGCCTCACCGCCGAGGTCGAAGGCCACAAGCAAAAACTCGAAGAGCTCGAACGCCAAGTCAACGACGCCCGCGAACGCCTCCGCCTCCGCAACGAAGAACGCGAGCAACTCCAAGGCGAACTCCGCGGCCGCGAACAAGGCATGGAATCCGCCCGGCAGCAGGTCCTCCGCCTCCTCGGCGAGTCTTCCACCCTCCGCAACCAACTCGCCCAAGTTGAAGAGTATCTGGCATCGAACCAACGGGACCGCACCCGCGCCACCCGCGAAGCCGAAGGCGCGCAAGCAGACCTCACCCGCGTCGCCCAGATGAAGGAGGAACTCTCCCT
>CANNLB010000192.1 GCA_947505565.1 Acidobacteriota bacterium
AGCAGGTCTTTACCGTCGAAGGTCGCAAGTACGTTCGGGGCTCAAAAACGGATAAATGCACCTTCGCCTACCTGGAAGCACCACGCATTGGCGAGTCTGGCGGCCGCCTCATCGTCCGCGCCCGGTTCACGGGCCGCTCGGCCATGGACTTCCTCGGTCGTTGTGTCGGCCTCGGGGAGTCGTTCGACGTGATCATTCTCGCCACACCTTACGCCGACAAAACGCTGCTCCGTCTCAGGGACGTCGTCGTTGAACCGGCCGATGGCCGCCGCAGCCTCTACTCCCGCCGCGTTTGTGATGCGCTGACGGCCGAACTCCCCCGCCAGATGTCGTTTGACATCGCTCCCGAAGCCAAACGGATACTCGAGGTACCCATCCCGAACTTCCCGTTCGAACGCAGGCTCAGCGACTTGCAAGTCCCGTGGGTGACCATGACGCCGGAAGCCGTTGTGGTCGCCCTCTCGTTTCGCCTACGGGTGCAGTAGCTATTCGTATCGCAACGCTTCTACCGGGTCGAGCCGCGAGGCCTTAAATGCCGGCCAAACGCCGAAAAACAGTCCAATGCCGACGCTGACGCCGAAGCCAACTCCGATCGCCCATATCGGCACGACGCTAGGGAGTGCGGGCACGAGCTTGCCAATAATCAGCGTAATCAGCACCGAAACAATGATGCCCAGCAGTCCCCCCAGGCCGGTTAAGGTAACCGCCTCGGTCAGGAATTGCATCACAATATCCCCCCGTCGAGCCCCCAACGCTTTCCGCGTCCCGATCTCCTTCGTCCGCTCGGTCACGCTGACAAGCATGATGTTCATGACGCCGATCCCGCCGACAAGCAAACCCAACCCCGACAAAGCCGTCGAGACGAGAATGATCAGCCCGTTGATCGAATTGAACCGAGCGATGATCTGGTCTGCCGTCGTAATCGAAAAGTCGTCCTCGGCTGCGGTCGGCGTCTTCCGAAAACGGCGCAACACCCCACGGATTTCCTCAAATGCATCCTCCCGCCGGCCCGGTGTCGCCTTGGCGGTCACGCTGAATCGGTCGATCCCCGGGTACCGCAAACGCGCCACGGATAACGGAATCGTCACCTGCCGATCAATCGGGTTCTCTCCGAAAAAACTCCCTTTAGCCTCTTCGGTAATCCCGATAATCGCGTACTCCTGCCCCGCTACCGTCACGGATTGCCCCACGCCGCCGCCGGTCGGAAACAGCGCCGCAGCGAGCTTCGGACCGATGATGCAGACGCGCGCCGCACGCTGGTCTTCTTCCTGCGTAAACGGTCGCCCGGCGATAAAATTGCGCGGATTCGTTAGAAACACGCTCGCCGACGCGCCCAGCATGCTCACCTGATCCGATTCAAACCCCGGTACTTTTGCCGTGATCGGACTCCGGCCAATAATCCCCGGAAGGAACAGCGTTACGCTTGTCTCTTCCACCGACGGAACCAGCCGCTTGATGAGTTCCGCATACTCTGGCCCCACGACGCGTCGCCGTATCTCGTTCACCCGCGGTTCCTGGTTCGGGTCTCCCGAATAGCGCCCAATGAAAATATTGTCCGGCCCAAATTCCGAAAAAAACGTCGTAATACCCTGCTGCAAGCCCGTTAAAAGGCTCGACACCGTCACCACGGTCGTGATCCCGATCACGATGCCAAGAATCGTCAGCATCGATCGAAAACGGTTGGTCCAAACCGCGTCCAACGCCATTGCAATCGACTCACCCAAAGAAATAGTTCCGACTGTCATGGTTTACTCCGCCCGCAAGGCTTCTACCGGATCCAGCTTCGCCGCCTTCGAGGCCGGGTACCAACCCGAAATGATGCCTACCGTGCTCGATACAAAAATAGCCAAAAACACGTAGGTTCCTGTAATCTCGAGCGGCGCTTCGAAGGCAATGGACAGTACCAGGGTCAAAGCATAGGCCAAGCCAAGCCCAATGATGCCCCCCAACATCGACATCATCAGCGACTCGATCAGAAACTGCAAGAGTATGTCGCTCCGCCGCGCGCCCAGCGATTTGCGCACGCCAATCTCACGCGTTCGTTCCGTCACGCTCACGAGCATGATGTTCATAATCACAATGCCGCCGACCACGAGCGAGATCATGGTTACTGGCACGACGACAACCTTGATCAAACCCAAAATCTGATCAATAAATGCGCGGATCGAATCCGGTGTCAAAAAATCGAAATTGTCGGCCTGCGCGGGCCGAGTGCGGAATCGAGTCCGCAGCGCGACGCGGGTAACGTCCAGGCTCTGGTCCAGCGTCAGCCCCGATTCCTTCCGCGGTCTAGCGAAAATCGTAATGTTGTTCGCCGGTCCAATCAGTCGCGTGAAAACGTCCGACGCGATGTAGACCGTATTGTCTTGCGCCCGTCCGCCTGCGCTGCCCAGTTTCTCCTGCACTCCGAGCACCGTGAACTCAACTCCGCGCACCGTAATCTTTCGCCCCAGCGGAGACACGCCCACGAACAACTTCTCCCGCACCTCATCGCCAATCACGCAAACGCTTTGCCGCGTCGCCTCTTCCTGTTCGGTGAAAAATCGTCCGTCCGTCAGCACCACGTCGCGGATGTCGGGCAGATTCGCCGCCACACCGAGAATGGCCGCCCCTTCGTAGGTCACTTCGTTCCGCTTGATGTCCTCAATGCGGGTCCGGTAGGGCGAGTATAGAATCTGATCACCGGTCGTCAGTCGCAAGTAGCTGACGTCCTCGCCACGTATCTGCTTATTTACGCGCAGCTTTTCCGCTCGCTCCTTACGGGTCAAACGCCCGACGTTGGCGATCTGCGCGATCAGGTAGGTCTCACTACCAAACGCTTTAGAGGTCGTGATTTCAGCGTAGTTGCCCAGCCCTTCAATCGCGGCCCCCACCAGCACCACGCTGGTCACGCCGATGATGATGCCCAGCAGAGTAAGAAAGGTTCGCAGCTTATGCGCTCGTAACGAACTGGCCGCCAGTCCCATAGCCGTGATTAATTTGTAGCGAAAGGATGACACGAGATGTTCTTCCTAGAATGACAGCATTCCTACGGAGTGGCCACTATCACCACTTCCCGCGCCGCGTCGCCGCTTTCGGTCAGGTCCACTTCCACCGTCTGCGTCGTCTCGCCAATCGTCACCCGAACCCGATGCCGACCCAGAAACCCCCGCGTCGACCACTCGCCAGTATCTTCGGTCAACCCTTTCTCACGCGTCCACCATTCGCCCAGCACGAGCCGTTCGTAGGCCTCCGCCATCGGTCGCGGCGACCAGTCCCGCCGATACATCCCGCCGCCCTGCGCCGACAGCCAGTGGGCCCCGTCCCAAAATCCCCACAGTAGAAAACTCTTCATCTCCGGGTAAGAAAACGCGGCGGTCATATAATCGGCTAAGTACTTCCCTTGCGCCTCTTCGTCCCGAATCCCGCCTAGCACCACGTCGAACTCTGTGATCTCCAGCGGCAACCCGAACTGCCCGAGTTCATCCCACGTCTCCAGCACCCGCGCAATCGGCGTCAACGGAACATTCATGTGCCCCTGGTCGCCCAGCATGGTCAACGGTGCGCCGTTGTCGATCATCTCCCCAATCACCCGCATAATCCCCTGCCGCTGCGCATCACTCGACCCGCCCCGCACGTTCGAAATGTTGTAGTCGTTATAGACAAGACCCACCTCGGGGTCAATCTCCCTGGCCCATTGAAACGTCTTCCACAGCAGATCCCGGCCCCCATCGCGGATCACCTCCGTGTTCGTCACCGCTTCGTTGATCACGTCCCACAGCACGACACGCCCCCGCGTGCGCGAAGTCGCGTCCTTCACCCGCATCTCGATCGCGTCCCGTAACGCCTGCCCCCGCAAATCACGGACCGTCGTCGGCAGGTACTGATACGAAGGCCAAAATAAGTTGTGCCCCCGCACCGGCAACCCATTTTCGGCGCACCAATCCAGCATCCGCGAAGCCGTTGGCCATCCGTTACCGTTCTGAAAATTCCACTTGGTCGCGTTCTCCGGCACGGCGTAATTGAACAGTCTTCGAATCGTCGCCCGGTACTTCTCACCGTCCGAATTATTCGCAAACAATGGCCCGTCCGCAATCGCGGTCCCAAACCGGAAGCTATGCCGCAACTGTTCCACCTCCACCTTCGCCAAGTGGATCGGCAAACCTTCGGCATCGACCACCTTCACCCGCAACCCACCCATTCGAATCTGCCGAATCCGCTCCTGCGCGGACTCCCGCCAACTGTCGTCCACCGTTTGGCCCCCGTACGGATCAAAACCAATGCTCGGCGGCACCGTCGTCTGACCACTCCAATCTTCGAGGCGCCAACCAGTGAATTCCACTGTGCCGACCTCTAAGCCCAGCCTTACCCGCAGAGCGGCCGTCCGTACCCCAAACGCAAACGCCTCATAGGCCAGCGCATACTCCTTCCACTCTGGCGTCAGCCGCACCACCGTATCGAGCGCCTTAGTGTTCGGTGCCGCGTTCAACTCGTGGACCAGCCCGACCCGGCTCCCGTTCGCCGACCGCGCCCAAAACCGAAAACGAACCGACTGCCCCGCGCGCGTCTCACCCGGAATCACGAGCGATAGCTGCGGCGTCCACGGCTGGCTCGGCGTCACGGCCATCGTCGTCGCCCGCAACGCCGTCGCAAAGCCACCGGGACTTCCCTCCGCACTCACCGTCTGCAGATTCTGCGGCTGCGGATGGCTCCAACTCGCCCCCGAAATCAAATCCGGTTGCGCCCAAGCGCCCGCCGTCACCGCGCCAAATAGAAAAATCGTCCGCATCTCTCACAATTCTCGCAAATCCCTGCACGCCGATTCGTAAGGCGACGTCGTACCATAATGAAAGTGTATGAGACCCCTAGCCGCCCGTAACCGTCGAATCAGCCGCCGAGGCTTCACCCTGATGGAACTGATGATTGTCGTTGCCATCATCTTCGTCATCCTGGCGATCGCTGTGCCGAAATACAACCAGTCGAAAATGCTGGCCAACGAAATTTCCGCCACGCGCATGGTCGGCACCATCCACACGACCCAGGCTCAGTACCAGAGCCAGTTTGGCCGCTACGCGGTTACGTTACAGGAACTTGGCCCGCCCGCGAGCGGCCAGCCGAGCCCCGCCGCCGCTGACCTCATCCCCGGCGACCTCGCCATCGGCCGGAAAGGCGGATTTAACTTCCAAATGCAGGGTACGCCCGGTGGTTACACCCTCACGGTTACCCCGGAGTCCTACAACGGCAGCGGCCGCCGAAGCTTCTTCTCCGATCAAACAATGGTGATTCGCGAGAACTGGGGCCCCGAACCGGCCACCGCTTCGAGTAAAGAAATCAAGTAGCCACCATAGTTTACAAAACTTAAACTGACGGACCGAACGTTTGTCGTCATCCTACGTAGGAGTCTATGATGCAGCTTACGTTCCCATTCCTTATTTCCCTCGTTCTGGCCGCCGCGGCTTTTAGCCAACAAGCCCGCGTCCTCGGCACCGTCCAATCTGCCGTCCCCACCCTCGAAGTAAAAACCGATAAGGGTGAAGTCCTGAAAGTTGGGCTCACCGACAAAGCGACCATTCGCAAGGTCGCGCCCGGCGCTAAAGACTTGAGTGGCGCCCAAACGGTGTCCCTCGATGACCTCGCCGCCGGCGATCGTGTTCTTCTTCGCGGAGCCCAGACGGGTACCGACTTTTCCGCCGAAAGCATCATTTTGATGAGCTCCCGTGAGATCACCCAAAAGAACCAGGCCGAGACCGCTGAGTGGACCAAGCGGGGCATCTCCGGCCTCGTCGACAAGGTCGACCCGGCTTCCAACTCGATCACGGTCATGGTTCGCGCCACCGAAGGCACGAAGCCGGTCAAGGTAACTGTCGCTGAAAAGACCGACGTCAAGCGCTACGCCAAGGACTCGGTAAAGTACTCCAGCGCTCAAGCCAGCAAGCTCACCGAAATCAAGAAAGGCGACCAACTCCGGGCCATGGGAGTTAAGAGTGAGGACGGAGCATCCGTCGCCGCCGAACGCATCATCTACGGCACGTTCCGCTCCGCCGCCGGCGTCATCACCGCCATCAACGCCGAAACCAAAGAAGTAACCGTCAAAGACTGGCAGAGCAGCAAACCCATGATGATT
>CANNLB010000193.1 GCA_947505565.1 Acidobacteriota bacterium
ACCTTAGATCAGTTGCTAACTATGAAAATTTGTTTGGATACTCCCGATGGACTTAAGGGAAGGCTCGAGCCCTGCATTGCCCATGACTGAAATCGACGAATCCCGATGGCGACCACCCCAGCGCGTTTTCGCGGCGATGGTTGCTTGGCGAGCGGACCGCCTAGCAGAACCAGTTGCGAAGTTGCGTTTTTTGCGTCGGTCGGCGGCGTTGTTTTCCAGTCGGCCGGTGAGTCGCGCGTTGCGCAGCGCGCAGGTCCGGCATTTTTCAGCGCTTCTGCTGGCGCTTGGCCTGCTGCCGATTCCGATTGTTTCAGATGGGGCGGGCCTGATGCGGCCGGTGTTGAGCCGGGTTACGATCGCCCCAGGGGACGAGGTCGTAAGGGTTTGGCAGGTGGAGGAGACCGAAGCGCATGAACTTTATAGCAATGGCCTTCGGGTTGAGAAGCGTTATATAACTCCGAAGGTTGGAGCCGAGCCGTTTGTGCATTATCGACGGGGTGATGACGCTCCGGAGCAACGGTCCACTCCGTTTGGAATTGTGTTCCATACGACCGAAAGTATGGCTCTCCCGTTTAAAGAGAACCAAAACAGAGCATTGCGACGAATAGGGGCAGGTGTTTTGGAGTACGTGCGTCGGATTAGCGCCTACCACTACGTGATTGATCGGTTTGGCCGGGTGTGGCGTGTGGTGCCTGAGGACGAACCGGCGCATCACGCAGGCAACTCTGTGTGGGCCGACGAATCGCACTTTTATTTGAATTTGAATTCGAGTTTTCTGGGCGTTTCGTTCGAGGGCCCTTCGCGGGATGAGTCTGGCGAGATGCCCGCCACGGCGGCACAGATCCATTCAGGCCGGCTATTGACGGATTTGCTTCGCTCTCGTCACCGGATCAGCGCCGGCAATTGTGTCACGCATGCGCAAGTGTCGGTGAATCCAGACAATATGGGCATCGGGTACCACACGGATTGGGCGGCGAATTTTCCGTTTGAGCAGATGGGTCTTCCAGACAATTATCGGATTCCGCCGCCGGCGATTACGCTTTTCGGATTTCAGTACGGTCCGTCATTCCTCGCCGCCACGGGCGAGCGACTTTGGCACGGCCTCGACGTGGCCGACTTGGAACTGCAACTTACGGCGGTGGCAAGTCGGACGAGCTTGGCAACCTTTCGGAGCGGCCTCACGCAAAAGTATCGCCGCCTTTATGACAAGATTAAGCAACCCGATTTCTCCCAGGAGGGAAATTAATGTCGTATTCCTATTCCGACGGCTCGACGCCTGTCGGTCTTGACGTGGGGACCAGCCGGATCGTGGCCGCATGGCCTTCCGAGAGTGGTTATCGGTTTCGCAGCCAACTAAATTCGTTTGTGACGCTGCCGAACTCAAGGATGACCGAGAGCGTTTTGCGGCGAGAAGGCGTCCCGCATACCGTTCGCGGTGCGGAGATCTTGGTCCATGGCAATGAGAGCGAACGATTCGCCGATCTGATTGGTTCGGAGCTGCGGCGGCCGATGACGAAAGGGTTTCTTAACCCAGCGGAATCGGAGAGCATGCCGATGATGCAGAACTTGCTACTTTCGCTACTCGGCCCGGCGGCCCATTCGCGGCAGAAGCTGTTTTTCAGCGTCCCGGCTGCACCGCTGGGCGCACACGACAGTCTGACGTATCACGAGGCTACGCTGCGGCAGATCCTGGGTGAGCTCGGATACGACGCCAAGCCGATCAACGAAGGTTTGGCGGTCATCTACAGTGAGCTGGAAGCTTCCAACTATACCGGGATTGGAATCAGCTGCGGGGGTGGACTCTGTAACGTTTGCATGTCTTATCTCGCCGTCCCGGTGATCCAGTTCAGCGTCCCCAAGGCTGGCGATTTTATTGACACGAATGCCGCGGCGGTGGCCGGTGAGATGGTCAATCGGATTCGCATGATCAAGGAAGACGGCTTTTTGTTTAACGGCGTCACGCATGACAAGGCGCACCAAGTCATTTCAGTGTATTACGACGACATGATTCAGACGCTGGTGCAAGCTATGCGGGAGGTCTTCTCGCAGGCCAAGAGCTTACCGCGGCTCGGTCGACCAATTCCGCTCGTGTTGAGCGGAGGGACGGTGCTTCCGCTTGGATTTAAGGAACGCTTCGAGCAGGCCTTGCGTCAACAAGATTTTCCCGTTCCGGTGAGTGAGGTCCGTTTGGCGACCGAACCCCTGAACTCAACCTCGCGTGGTGCTGTGATCGCCGCGTTGAGCGAGATGTAGGCTGAGGTAACTATGCTCCGTATTTTCGTTGGACTTTCTGTGTCTGCGCTTGTGTTTGCGCAATTGCCGGGACAGTATCCGACGGGGCAGCCACAACCTGGCCAGTATCCGCAGGGGGGAGGCCAGTACCCGCAAGGGCAGTATCCGCCCGGGCAGTATCCACAAGGGCGGGGCACGGGCCTGCCCATCCCTTCGATAAGGTTCCCGAAGCGGACCCCGAAGGGAGAGAAGGCGCCGAAGCTGAATGGGATAGAAGGCACGCTGCGGCAGCTGGGGGAAAAAGAGCTAGTCCTGGAGAGCACGGCGAAAGGCGTGGTGAAATTTCGTTTATTAGCCAAAACGCTCTTCCGCGATAAGGCTGGGGAGCCGATGCGGGATTCGCTTCTTAAGCCTGGAGATCTTCTGCTGGTTGAGGTGAGCGCCGAAGACGAAGAGACGGCCGTCCGGGTGAACTTGGTTCGGCCCGGCACGGCGGAAGAGCGGGCGAGCGTGGAAACGAAGCCGGGCGAGTCCGCCCCGGAGGCACCGCGTGCGCCGAGGGGTTCGGGATCAGAGCCACCGGCGGTTGTTGCGGAGAAGGTGGATCGACCCGAGGTATCGACCCCGAAGTACGGAGGAGAGCCGTTGGAAGACCGGCCGGTTCTGCGCCGAGGAGTGCCCGACCGGGCGAAGAACGCTCCGTTAAAGCGAGACATGGAGACCGTGGAGCCCCCGGAGGAGCCGGCGCTGAAACTGCCGACCGCCGCGACCGCCGATCCGGTGATCGCCGCAGCGCGGGAAGAGGCCACGAATTTCACGGCGTCGATGCCTAATTTTCTGGTGCTGCAGCACACGCTTCGCTACATGAGCGCGACCAATCCGCCGGATTGGAATGCGCTGGATACGGTTTCTGCCGACGTAGTCTGCGTGAATGGCCAGGAAGAGTACCGCAATATCAAGATTAACGGCAGGCCGACAAAGGCTCCCGCGGAGAAGACCGGCGCCTGGTCGACGGGCGAGTTCGTTACTACGCAGCAGGATATTCTTTCGCCAATGACGGCTGCCCAGTTCACCAAGCGCGGTACGGATCGTATCGGCGGAAGGACTGTACTTGTCTACAATTTCTCGGTCAAGCAGCCGTTTTCGCACTGGCAGGTACACGCTAGCGACGAAGGTAAGATCTATCGCCCTGGCTACAAAGGCAGCATGTGGATCGATCAAGAGACCAACCGAGTGATGCGGATCGAACAACAGAGCCTAAGCTTTCCGGGGGACTTCCCCTTCGACAAGGCGGAGATCATCCTGGAGTACGATTTTGTTCGGATCGATAACAAGATGTTTCTGCTGCCGGTTCATAGCGAAAACATGATTTGTCAGCGCGGATCGAACAATTGTAGCCGGAATGAAATCAACTTTAGGAATTACCGAAAGTTCGGCGCAGAGTCCAAAATCGATTTCGAGAAGAACTGACCTGCTACACTAGAAAAAGGTTTTACTGTCGAAGGGCTCACTCAGGTATTCCGGGGGGCCATTGTACGCCGGAAGAACCGGCGTCTCCTCCCCTGCCTTGGTTGGCAGGGAGAGTTTGATCCGGGACATTCGGCACGGTACGAACTGGAGGCTGCATGGCTAGAGCACACACAACATTTAAGAAACGGCAGAAAGAGTTCGCGCGCATGGAAAAGTCGCAGGAGAAAGCGGCCAAGCGGGTCCAGAAGAAGACCGACGGAACAGGACGAGAGCCTGGATCGGGCCCCGAGATCGAAACGGAGCCCATTGACTCTTTTACGCTCCCGCCGGAAGAGCGCACCGTTTAAGCTGCCCCGCCCGAGGGTTATTGGTTCTAGAGTCCCAAGGGCCCCCGCAATCGGGGGCCCTTTTCCTTTTTTAGCCTTTGAACGAGATTCGCCAGATCTTGTTGTTGCCATCTTCACTCAGCAGCAAACTGCCATCGGCGAGTTGCAACAGCCCGACCGGACGGCCCCAAACTTCCTTGCTCTCTTCGCCGAGCATGAAGCCAGTGAGAAAATCCTCCGGCGGGCCCGAGGGTTTGCCACCGGTGAAGGGGATAAAGACGACCGAGTAGCCGATGCGCTTGGCGCGGTTAGAAGATCCTCGGTAGGCCACAAAAGCACCGTTGTGGAACTTGGCGGGGAACTTTTGGCCGGTATAGAACGCGAAGTCCATGGCGGAAGAGTGAGCCCGGAGGACCATGTCGGGTTCGATCGCTTTTTTGACGGCAGCCGGGTTCTTGCCTTTGTGGCGCGGCTCTTCGTTGTTCCCAATGTAGGCATACGGCCAGCCGTAAAAGGCACCCTTCTTGACCGAGGTGAAGAAGTCGGGCACGAGGTCATCGCCGAGGCCATCTCGCTCCTGGACCGTAATCCACGGCTTGCCGCTCTGCGGATTGAGTCGGACGTTGACGGCGTTCCGCAGGCCCGTGGCAAAAACCTGTTTGCCGGTGCCATCCGGGTTGTAGACGTGGATCGCCGCCCGGTCGTCCGGATCGCCGAGATCGATATTGCTGCCGGAACCAACGGACAAGTAGAATTTTTCGCCCTTCGGGTCGAAAGCGATGCCGCGCGACCAGTGGCCTTTACCGTAGCCCTTCAGAGCGACGACTTCCTCGCCGGCGCCCACGGTCAGGGCCTTAGCGTCGAGTTTGTAACGTTTTACGGACTCGGCTTCGGCGACGTAGAGATACTCCTTCCACAAGGCCATGCCGAAGGGACGATCGAGGCCGGTGATCAAGGGCTTGGGTCCCGGCTTGGGATTTCCCGCACCGACGACGGCTACGACGCTACCTTTGGGCAGGCTTTCGGTCACCAGGACGGTACCGCCCGGCAGTTCGAGCATGATCCGCGGCTTCTGAAAGCCCGTGGCGAACTCCTCCGCGACAAACCCTACCGGAAGCTTCAACTGGGCACCGGCAGGCCGCGGAATCACTTTCGCGCCGTTGGCCACCGAGCTTGCCGGGTTCGGCGCCGGCAGCGTGAACTTCTTATTCTTTGCCCAGGCGAGAGTACTCAGCCCGAGCGCACATCCCAAAAGTTTCCGTCTCTGCATACAGGGGCAGTTTATCATTCCTACTTCTGCGTTAGCTTGCGGATGAACTCGATCGTCGGTTTCGGGGCCTCGAACTCGGCTTCTTGCAGAACGTTGCGCCCGAACCGGTCTTTCGCGTTCAGGTCGGCACCACGGTCCACTAGAAACTGGATCATTTCATGGTCACCGAAACGGGTGGCCGTGTGCAGCGCGGTACCACCGCCGGGACGGGCTTCGTTGACGTCGCCGCCGAGCTCCACCATGAGCTTCACGGCATCCAGCTTCCGGCTTTGAGCGGCCAGCATAATGCCGCCAGCACCGTCGGACGTCTTGGCCTCGGGGTTGGCGCCCAGTTTCACGAGTTCTTGCATCATCGCCACATCGCCGCGCTCGGTTGCGGTGAGAAAAGGAGTCAGGCCGAAGCTACGGAACGCATTCGGCTGGCCGCCTTGGCGCGTGGTTTTGGCGGTGAGGTCAGCACCGCGGGCGACCAGAGCCTTGACCAGTTCGAGTTTGCCGAGCCGGACAGCGTCGTGGAGAGGCGTGCTGCCGTTGGCGTCGCGGAGGTTCACCTCGGCGCCGTAGTCGAGCAGCAGCCGAGCCACGGGTTCGTGCCCTCGTCCGAGCGCGAGCAGGAACGGCGTCGAGCCATTAGCGGCTTTCTGCAGAGGGTCGGCCTTGGCGGCTAAGAGGAGTTTCACGGTGGCTAAATCACCTTTTTGCGCGGCGAAAAGCATCGGGGTGAAACCGCTCTGCGAGACGGCACCGGCGGCGGCGCCTTTGTCGAGCAAGATGGTAACGAGGTCGGCGCGGCCCGCCGCG
>CANNLB010000194.1 GCA_947505565.1 Acidobacteriota bacterium
CCTTCGCGATCTGCGAACCCAATATCTCGTCGGCTACTACCCGAAAGCGGTTCCCCTTTCGAAGAACCGCTTCCATACCGTCAAGCTCACCTTACGCGATCCGGCGCTTTCGGCCCAGACCCGCTCCGGTTACTACGGCGCCGCACTTTAGACTTCCAGCTTCCACGGAGCCCGATACTTCGGCTTCAGGTGGGGCACCACTTCCTTCTGCTTCACGGTCCAGTTCTTCTCGTCCCAGTCCAGACGGGTCTTGAACCGCATCGAGAGGTTCGCCAGGATGCAAGTGGTCGAGGACCGGACGCAGGTCTCGATCTCACTCCGGGGAGCCTCCCGCGACTTGATGCAGGCCACCCAGTTCTGCCAGTGCGGCAAGTTCGTCGGGGCCATATCCGGATGGGATTGCCTATCCCAAGTCTCAGCCTTGAGATCGCCCTTCGGGTTATTCGGAATCAGCCAACAGCCGCTGCGGTTGACGAGCAGCGAGGCCTGCGACCCGTGGATCAAGGTCCCGGCGTTCTGGTTCAAGCCAAACGGGGGAAGCGGATTCGCGGTCCGCGACTCGTAGCTCGATAGGAACTTCGGATACTGGAAGGTCGCCAGCATCGTGTCCGGGGTATCGCGCGTATCAGTGACGTAGAACTTCTCACCGAGGGCCACAATCGAGGTCGGCATAATCTCGTCGAAGCACTGGTGAAGCGGGTCGATCAGGTGAACGCCCCAGTCGGTCATCGCGCCGCCGGCGTAGTCCCAGAAGTAACGAAAAGTTGGGAATCCGGTTACCTTCACGCCCCACTTAACGGGATCAAACTCAGCCTTCGGAGCCGGTCCTAGCCACATGTCCCAGTTCAAGTCAGTGGGTTGTTTGCCGTTGTCATCGGGCTTCGGAACATAACCTTTTTTGTCGGTCATACCAGCCTGGAAGGCATGGACAAAGGTCACTTCGCCGAGGACGCCGGACTTGACGATCTCCTTGGCTTTGAGAAAGAAGCCGCCAGAGCGCTGCATGGTGCCGGCCTGGACAATTCGTTTGTACTTGCGGGCGGCCTGAACCATCTTCTGGCCCTCTTCGACGTAGACGCTGGCGGGCTTTTCCACGTAGACGTCCTTGCCCGCCTTGCAGGCTTCGATCATCATGTAGGCGTGCCAGTGGTCAGGCGTAGAGATGCAGACGGCGTCGATGCTCTTGTCGGCCAGGACCTGCCGAAAGTCGCGTTTGCCTTCGATGGTATACCCCCCCTTTTTGGCGGCCGCGACGGCTCGTTCCAGATGGGGCTCGTAGACGTCGCACAGCGCTACTGGCTGCAATCCCGGAACCTTCATGGCATGGCCGAGATTGCCCGAGCCCATCGCGCCGAGCCCGATGAAGCCAATCGCAATCTTGTCGTTGGCGCCTTTCACGTTGCCGGTAAACAGGTTAGTCGTGAACAGCGCCGTCGCCGCCGCGGTGACATCGCGCCGGGTCGGGGTAGAGTTTTTCTCTTTCATTGCCCTGTATTGTACGATAGGAGTTTCTATGGCGAAAGCAAAAACTAAAGCCCCCGATGCGACCTTTCTCGAAGCGGCGTATCTCCGTGAACTGATCGCCAGCCAACAGCCCGTCCGCATCACGCTCGAAGATTCGACCGAGCACGACGGGGCGATCGATTATTTCGACCAGGGCTTTATCCGCTTCACCGCCTCAGTCGGGCCCAATTTATTTATCTACAAAGACCAGATCAAGTATCTCGCCGAGTTACCCCAATAACATATGGCCGCCTACTTAGAAGCAGCAATCGAAATTGCCCGCGAAGCCGGCGCGTTGGTTTCCAATTTCGCCGAACGGCGGATTCCGTTTGAGCTAAAGGGTGATTTTGATTTAGTCACCGAGGCCGACCGCGCCAGCGAGAAACTGATCGTCGAGCGGTTAATCACTCGCTTTCCAACCCACGCAATTCTTGGCGAGGAGAGCGGTGATCATGCAAATTCAAGCGAATATCGCTGGTACGTCGACCCGGTTGACGGCACGACAAACTTCGCCCATAGCTTCCCGGTTTACAACATTACTCTGGGGCTCGAGAAGGCCGGTGAGCTAATCGCCGGAGTTGTCTTTGACCCGACGCGCAACGAGATGTTTGCGGCCGAAAAGGGCGGCGGGGCATATTTAAACGGCCATCGGATTCACGTCTCGAAGGCCGCCAGCGCAGACGTCGCGCTGGTGGCGACTGGCTTTCCGAGCCGTCGGCGGCACGAGAATATCAACATTCACTTCTATTACCAACTGGCGATGATCACCCACGGTGTGCGCCGCGCCGGGGCGGCCGCGATTGACTTGGCTTACGTCGCTTGCGGAAGGCTGGACGGCTTCTGGGAGTTCGGACTTAGTCCGTGGGACATGGCGGCCGGCATCTTGCTCATCGAAGAAGCGGGTGGCACCGTCAGTGACATGCACGGCGCGCCGCACCATCTGCGCAGCCCCCACATCCTGGCCGATAACACCGGCATTCATGCCGATATGCTCCACGTATTCGGGGAGGTCTTCGCGGGCCGTTCCCAGTTTCCGATCCCCGTCATTAATCCGGCCCCATGACTTACTCCGAGATTCTCTGCGACGTCTCAGATCGAATCGCGACGATTACGCTGCATCGGCCCGACAAGCTGAACGCCTGGACGATGACGATGGACGCCGAATTCCGCCAAGCGGTGACGGCGGCGGAGCAGGACCCGGACGTTCGAGTGATCATGATCACAGGATCGGGCCGCGGGTTCTGCGCAGGAGCGGATATGGCGCTGCTGCAAACGCGGCCAATCTTGGACTTCATTCAACCGTTCACGTTTCTCCAAGAGTTGTCTAAGCCGGTCATCGCGGCCATCAACGGCCCGGCGGTGGGCTTGGGGCTGATCCTGACACTGTATTGCGACCTTCGATTCGCTTCCGCAGATGCCCGCTTTGGCACCGCATTCGCCCGGAGAGGCCTGATCGCGGAGTACGGGATGGCGTGGATGCTGCCGCGGTTGATTGGTCCGGCGCAGGCGCTGGACATTCTTTTGTCGGCCCGGATTTTCGACGCTGAAGAGGCGGCGCGGCTAAATCTTGTGAACCGGGTTTACCCGAGCCCGACGTTTCTGTTTGACGTTCGCGCTTACGCCGAACAGTTGGCGACGCAGGTTTCTCCGCGGTCGCTGACGGTGATCAAGCGACAGGTGTTCGCTGCCCTGCAGCAGACGCTGGCCGAAGCCACCTTTACGGCAGAGCAAGAGATGGTGCTGAGCTTAGAATCGGAAGACTTTAAAGAAGGCGTGGCGCACTTTTTAGAAAAGCGGCCGCCCTCGTTTACTGGCGCTTGACGCTGATTTCTTTGAAGAAGACCGTGTCTTTGGCTCCGTGGTTTTGGATGCCGATGTAGCCCTTCTTGGCGCGCGGGCCGCGGACGGGTTCGAACCACATTTTGCGTTCGGGGACGGCTTGGTCGCCTTTGAATTCGTTGACCAGCTTTCCGTTTAGCTTGACACGGGTGACGTCGCCCTTCAGTTCCACCTCCATCGTGTTCCATTGGCCCAGGGGCTTGTTGTTACGGGCGGAGACTTTGCTCAGGGAGTAGAGAGCGCCGGTGGAATGCCAGTCGTCGCCCGTGGCATCTATCTGAACTTCGTAGCCGTTATGGACGCCGTACCAGGCATCGCGGGGCTTTTCGGGCATGCGGATGTAGAGGCCAGAATTGGCCCCCTTCTCGGTCATCGTCTTGAAGACGACGCGAATGGTGGAGTTCTCGAATGCCTCGTTCTCATGGAAGAGCAGGCCCATGCCGCCGGTAGTCTTGAGAACTCCGTCCTGAATGACGAAATTGCCCCAGCCGACTTGCTTCCAGCCGGAGGTATCTTTGCCGTTCCAAAGTTTCTGCCAACCGGCCGCGGGCAGCAAGGTGGCCGCCATCAATAAAACGAGTAAAGTGCACACGACCCTATCTTATCGAACTCGTCGCCACGCGACCACCGCTCCGACGAAGGCCCAGGCGGTGCCTAAGACGAGCGCGGTCCAGCCGAGGTTGGCCCACATGAAGAAGCAGATGGCCAAGCCGCAGGCCGGGGGAAGAAGGCCGGTGAGGGTTCGGTCGCTCCGCTTGAGACAGGCGAAGTTAACGCCCATGAAGCCGATGAACGCTCCATAGTTCAGGAGCAGCGCGCCGGTTTCATAGGTTATGGCGACAGCGCCGAAAAGGCAGAGGCAGCCGATCAGGAGAACGTTTTTGACGGGGACGCCGGTTGTTTCCTGAAGGGAACCGAAGAAACTGGTGGGTAGGACTCCGTCGCGGCCCATGCCATATAAGAGCCGGGCACCGGCCATTTGGCCGCCGGCACCACTGCCGATGCTGGCGACAAGCAGGGTGAGGTTGATAGCCTGGAAGAGCCATGCCCCACCGGCGCGGCCGGCGGCATAGACGTAAGCGGTATCGACGTCGGGGAAGGCTTCGCCGTGCGGCCAGACGAGTTGGGCGGCATAGATTTCGATGGCGCTGAGGGCTCCGATGAGCAGGCAGACGATGACGGTGGCCCGGGGGACGTTGCGTTCGGCGTCGATCGTCTCTTCCGAGAGAGTGGAAATGGCGTCGAAGCCGATGTAGGTGAGCACAGCGAGGGAGGTGCCGGCGGATAATTTACCCCAAGTGAAGGTTACTGGATCGTAGAAAGGTTTGAGTAAGTCGATGCCGGGGTTGCAGAGGACGAAGTTAACGGTGGCGGCGAGCATCCAGGCGACGACGACCAGCATGATGATGGCGAGCCATTTGTTGAGATTGGCGGTGGCTTGGACGGCACGGAGGTTGAGTCCGGTAAACAGTAGAACGAAGAGCAGAACGGCGAGGAGGTAGGGTAGGCCGGGGAAGATATTCAGAAGCGCTTTACTGCACCAGATGGTGCAGATCATCGGATTGATGACGTAGTCGAGGAGCATGCCCCAGCCGGTGAGGAAGCCGGCGGCGGGGTGGACTTCCTTGCCGACGTAGGTGTAGGCCGAACCGGCGCTGGGATAGATGCGCGCCATGCGGCCATAGGAGATGGCGGTGAAGAGCATGCCGATGAGGGCCAAGAGGATGGCCGTGACGACGTGGCCTCCAGCGAGGTTGCTGACGACGCCGAACAGAGGCATCGGGGCGGTGGGCTGAATCAGAACCAGCCCCATGAAGACGAGATCACTCAGCCGTAGGGTCTTGCGAAAGCCACTCATGAATGTTTTAATTGTGGCATTCCGCGGAGGGCTTTGCGGTAGGGTTCCTCAACAAATCTATCGGCTACGAGGGAGCCGAGGAGGCTGACGGCGAAACAGAGGACGACGAACTCCCCGGAATCGGGGGAGAAGCGGAAGGTAGCGGCATTGAGCGCCATGCCCCAGGGCCAGAGAGGCAGATGGAGGAGATAGAGCGAGTAGCTGGCTTCCCCGAGGTGGACCATCGGTTTGTTGCCGAGCCAACCGTCGTTGGCAGCTAGGCCCCTGACGAGGCCGACGTAGGGCAGCAATAAGAGCCCTTCCCAGGTTCCTACCCATCCGAGGATGGCGACGATTGCCGCCGTCGAAACGCCCGTCAGCCTACCCCATTTTTGTCGGAGGAGGTAGCCGGCGATGCCGGCGGCGAAGGAGGGGAGATGGCAGAGGGGGTTGTAAGAGTTCCAGGGCGTGAGGACGAAAGCGGCGATGGCAGCCAACGCCAGGACGGCGGCGGCGCGGCCACGGACGGCGGGGGCTAAGACGGGGAAAGCTAGATAGAGGAAGGCTTCGACGGAGAGGGACCAGGCGGCGGAATTGATGGCTAGAGAGGTTTCGGGCCACCAGGCCTGGGTCAAGGTGACGGCGGTACCGGCCGCCCAGAGGACTTCGAGAAAGGTGAGGGGGGCGGTGGTCAGGTAGGCCTGGGCGACGAGGATCAGGGAAAGGGCGTAGATGGGATAGATGCGGGCGAAGCGGGCGGACCAGAAGCCCTTCATGGTGCCCTTCATGGTGCCGTCCGGCAGGAGGTAGGTTTTGGCGAGGACGAAGCCGGAAAGGACGAAGAAGCCGGTGACCGCGGAATCGCCCACGGCGACGAGATTGAGCCAAGGCTCCGGCCCGGGCATGGAGCGGCCCTTGGT
>CANNLB010000195.1 GCA_947505565.1 Acidobacteriota bacterium
CGTCAACTACTTCTCCCTGTCAGCGACAACTATATTTCCCTATCGACGACAACTACTCTCTTGGCAAAGCAGCCTTGGCTGCCTAAACTGGTGCTGACCGGAGCACAGGATAAGGCTCTGCAGGGATGCAACCTGAGCGCTGTCTCCGGGCCAGACCAGGTTCGGGGCGAGGTTGACTCGCCCCGGCCGGCCGCCTCGCCAGGGATGGCAGGATTGCGTTAAATCCCGGAGGTCTGGAGGCAGAGCCTCCAGTTCAAAAAAAGCCCTCATGCCTTATTCGTCCTCCGCCTTTTTCTTCTTTGCCTGTTCCATACGATAGCTGCCGATGTTCAGTTCCAGAATCACGCTGTGATGGACGAGCCGGTCGATGGCGGAGGCTGTGGTCATCGGATCCTTGAAGATCACTTCCCACTTCGAGAACGGCAAGTTGGATGTGATCAGAACGCTGCCCCGTTCGTAGCGCTCGGCCAGCAGCGTGAACAGCACCTCCATCTCTTCGCGGCTCTGCTGGACATAGCCGATGTCGTCGAGGACCAACGCTTCGTAGTAGGCCAGCTTCTTAATCGCCCGGCTCAACCGCAGCTCCTTCATCGCCCGCAGCAGATCCTGCACCAGGCGCACGCAAGTGCTGAAAGCCACTCGCCGACCTTTCCGGATTAACTCTTGTCCCAACGCCGACAGCAGATGCGTCTTGCCGCTACCGGGGTTACCGAACGCCAGCACGTTCTCGCGCCGGTCAAGAAACCCGCCGTCGAGCAGCGCCTTCACTTGGCGACCCGCTTTCACCGGCAGCCTGCTCATGTCGAAGTTCTCGATCGTCTTTTCCAGGGGCAGTTTGTAGGCTTGCAGCAAGCGCGTGATGCGATGAGCGCGCCGCTCCTGGCACTCGCGCTCAGCCAGTTCGAGTAAGTACTGCTCGTATCCCAGCGTTTCGCGCTCAGCCTGCCGGGCCTTGTCCTCGAAGCATTCGCGGATCGCGGGCAAGTGCAACTCCCGAAGGTAACGGAGAACCGGGGCGGAACCTACAAACCGCAGATTCATTTTCGCGGCCAATCGCACTTAGTCAGCCGCGGGCGCGGGGATAGGGGCGCGGACATTATCCCCGCGAGCGCTGGGGTTAGCCGAAGATCTCTTTGAGCCGGCGGCCGACGATTTCGTGTTCATTCCCGCGCATCATCCACACCGAAATGAGCAGTTGGCCCTTGCCGGGACGCTGCACCTGAATGGGCGGGTCGCTCGCGAGAAGCTGGTCTCCGACCTGCTGGGAGCTGAGGCCGCGGGCGGCTTCGTCCCAATGGACGGTGACGTGGGGGAGTTCGTTGGCGATGACGGGGATGTGCCGTTCCGTGGTAACGCCCTTGACCCCGGCGAGGGCCTGGCGGATGGAGGCCACGCGCGATTCGAGCAGCTTCCATTCGGCGGTGTGGTCCGCCTTCAGGTAGCGCTCCACGGCGGCGAGCAGCCCAACCATCTCTTCCTTACCCACCTTCATGCCGCGGCCGATGCCGCCGTAGGGGGACATGGCGGGCTGGGCGGCTTCGATGAGATCCTTGCGGCCGAGCAGCAGGCCGCTCGCTTGCGGTCCGCGCAGAGCCTTGCCACCCGAGAAGATGACGAGGTCGAAGCCCATCTTCGTGTACTTCGAGAGGTTCGTTTTCGGGGTCGCGTCGGAGGCGGCATCGTTCATCGTCGGGATGCCGCGGGCCTTGCCGATCTTGACGAAATCCTCGGCAGAAACCTGGCCGTTCGGCTCGGCCTTGTTCAGGAAGAAGAGCATGCCGGTGCGTTCGTTGATGGCATTCTCGAGCTCCTGGCGGGTTTCGACGGTGATGATTTTAGCGCCGCAGAGTTCCATTTGGTGTTCGTAGCCGGAACGGTGCGTGCGCTGCTGGATGACCTCGTAGCGGATGCCGTCGCGGGCGGGGAGTTGGCGGAGCTTGGCGGGGTCGCCCTGCGAGAGGCAGGCGGCGGTGCCGACCGAGATGGCGGAGGCGGCGCCGCAGGTGACCATGCAGGCCGGAGCCTCGAGGAGTTCGGCGAGGCGGGCACCCACCTTCTTCTGCAGTTCGGGCAGGGGGATGAAGTACCGGCCGGCCTCTTCCATGGCCTGGACAACTTCGGGCGGCATGAGCGAACCGCCAAGGACGGTGACAACGCCGACGCCGTTGATAACGGGCTTGATGCCGAGGCTGGCGTAGAGGGAGGACGGGGTGGCGGCCGTGCGCTCCTTGGCGGGGACGGCAGCGGCGGAGGCGGCGGCGGGCAGCAGGGCGGAAGATTGCAGGAGGCGGCGGCGAGAGGTCTTCATAGCAGCGAGTATACACGCCGCGCGGGGGCGTCAGGCCGCCGTCATGACGCGGCGCAGGAAGCGAGCGCCGCGCGGAATGGCGGCGAGTTCGTCTTCGGCGCCTTCGTAGACGAGGCTCAGTAGCCGTTGTAGTGGACGCCGCGGAGGATATCGAAGACGCGGTGGTAGTCGATGAACTGTTCGCGGCCCTGTTCGTCGACCTGATAGAGCTTGACGCGGACGAAGGGGGCGAGGGGGGCGACCTGGGCGAGGCTGCGGTAGTAGTGCTCGCCGGTGTGCCCTTCCTGCTTGGGCCCGTTGGGCCCCTGGCGGCCGGTGAAGTGGCCGGTGTCGAGGACAAGGGAGAAGTTGGGATGGTTGACGGCCTGGTGGAAGCGGAGCATGTCGTCGCCGGTGGAGGTGAGGCCGCTGTGGTTTTGCAGGGCGACGACCATGCCGATATCGGCGCCGATTTCGGCGCAGCGGCGGAGGGCGTCGACGCCGCGGGCGAAGGCGTCCTGGGGGTTGCCGCCGGGGGGCGTGGAGCCGACGAAGACGCGGACGAGGGGGGCGCCGAGGAAGAGGCCGGTCTCCATGGCGACGCGGCATTTTTCGATTTCGGCGTTGATGCGGTCGGGATACAGGCCGAACTCGGTGGAGACGGGGAAGCTGGGGATGGACATGCCGTTATCGAGGCAGAGGCGGCGGAGTTGGCGGAGGTAGATGCGGTCGAAGCTCTTCAGGTGCTGCATGTGGAGATCGACGCCATCAAGATCAAGAGCGCGGGCGGTGCGGATGAAGGCGGGCAGGTCCATTTTGCCGGCGCGGAACTGATTCTGGTAGCTGAGGGAGAGGCAGCTGAGGCGCATCATACAGAGAATCTCCTGCGGGCAGAGAATCTCCTGCGGGCAGAGAATCTCCTGCGGGCAGAGAATCTCCTGCGGGCAGAGAATCTCCTGCGGGTAGAGAATCTCCTGCGGGTAGGGGTCAGGCGAAGGGCCAGACGCGTTCGATGGTTTTCGACAGCATCCAGTGTTTGTCGTCCTCGTTGAGGAACTTCATTTCGTCGCGGACGACGGCGAGGGTTTGCGGGTAGGTGGCGTGGGGGAGGGAGACGGGCCAGTCGGTGCCCCACATGAGGCGCTGGGGGCCGAAGGCGGCGTGGAGGCGCTTGACGTGCTCCTGGGCGTCCCTCCATCCTGGGCGTCCCTCCAGGGGTAGGCCTGGCGAGAGAGGCTCCAGGTGTGGGAGACCTTGACGAAGAGCATGGGGTGGCGCTTGAGGGCGATTAACTTCTCGAGTTCGGCGGGCTGATCGACGGGGCAATCGGCCATGTGGTCGATGACGATGGTCAGGTCCGGGAACTGATCGATGGGAGCGCCGATGTCGGGCATGCGCGAGATGGGGGCGAGGATGTTCATGGGCACCTGGAGCTGTTCGCAGCGTTTCCAGAGGGGCTTCATGAGGGGGCCGCGGATCCAGTCGCCGGAGGCATTGGCGGCCGGGCTCAGGCGGACGCCGCGGATGCCGGCCTGGGTGAGTTCGGACAGATGCTCGGGCGCGTCCGGGCTCTCCGGGTTGACGCGGCAGACGCCCTCAAAGTAGTGGGGATACTTCTTGAGGACGTGGAGCAGGTAGGAGTTATCGAACAGGTAGTGGCGAACCCGGATGAGGACGTTTTTGGCCACGCCGTTCGCGCGCATCAGGTCGATGAGCATCTCCGGGGTCTTGTCGTCGGTGGGGTGCGTGGGGTTGCCCTTCCAGAAGGGGAAGCGGGGGTCCCGTTCGTAGACGTGGAAGTGGGGGTCAAGGATTCGATTGGAGGGGGCGGGCATGGCGGTGGTGGCGGCTCCGGCGAGGAGGGCTCGGCGTGTCATGCACGGACAGCATGATATCTCAGGCGACGAGGCGCGATAGGATGTCTCCATGGATCGCAGGAACTTCTTTGGAACCAGCCTATCGGCGGGGCTGATGCAGACGACGCCCGAGCCGGAGATCAGCCGGGAGTATGAGTCCGGGGGCGGCGCCTCGACGGCCTACCAGCAGCCGGTGACGGTGGAGCGGCGCCAGAACGGGCAGCCGCACAAAGGCAAGGTGCTGGCGGCGATTCAGCCGCACTGCGACGATATTCCGATTTATGCCGGCGGGCTCGTCCTGAAGCTCATCGACGAAGGCTATACGGGCTATCTGATCACGCTGTCGAACGACTCCATGGCGGGCACGGGGCCGACCATCGGCGACATTGTCTACAAGAACGAGCAGGATACTTACGAGGTGGGGCGGCGGCTCAAGTGCAAGGAGTCGTTTTTCCTGAACTATCCGAACCACAACATGGACGCCTGGCCGCTGGTCGAAATCCGCGCGCGGCTGATCTTTCTGTTCCGCGTGTTGAAGGTGGACACGGTGATTGTTTATGACCCTTCGGGCTTGTACGAGCGGAACCCGGATCATACAGTGACGGCGAAGGCGGTGGAGTCGGCCTTCTGGATGGCGTCGAGCCGGTGGGACTACCCGGAGCATTTCAAAGCCGGGCTGACGCCGCACGGGCCGAAGGATGCTTATTACTTCTCGCGCGGACCGCAGATTGTGAACCGCGTCGTGGATATCACCGACTTCATGGACAGCAAGGTGCACGCCAATCTGGCGAACGTGACGCAGGGGCCGGCCGGCAACCAGGGGGCGATGCTGAAGGCGCGGCTGGCGGCGCAGGGCAAGCGGCTGCCGCTGCTCGGCAACGACGATGAGACGGCAAACCGGCAGTATACGCGGCACTTTGCGCTGTCGCGGGACCGGGTGCGGGGCAAGGCGCACGGGGTGCGGTACGCCGAGTATTACCACTATGTCGGACGCGACGAGGGTCCGGTGGAGGAGTATGTGTCGAAGAACGCGGTGCCGCTGTAGGGAGAGCCATCGATGACCGCCGAACAGATCGCGGCCCTGCGCCGCAAAGTCGCCTGGCGGATTCTGCCGCTGGTCATCCTGCTCTATCTGATCGCGTATCTTGACCGCGCCAACGTTGGCTTCGCCAAGTTACGCATGGGGCAGGATCTCGGCTTTTCCGAAGAGACCTTCGGCCTGGGCATTGGTCGGTTCTTCATCGGCTATCTGCTGCTCGACGTTCCTGGGGCGCTGCTGGTGGAGCACTGGAGCGCCCGGAAATGGTTCTCGCGCATTCTGCTGACCTGGGGCGTGATTTCGGCGGGAACGGCGTTTGTCGAGACGCCGGGGCAGTTCAACGCGGCGCGGTTTCTGCTCGGCGTGGCCGAGGCGGGCTTCTTTCCGGGCATCATTGTCTACTTCACGCACTGGTTTCCGGCCGCGCTGCGGGGGCGGGCGCTTTCGGGGTTGATTGTGGCGGTGCCGGTGAGTCTGGCGGTGGGGGCGCCGACAACCAGCGATTCTCCGCAAAATCGGCATTTCACAGCGGCCGCCTGAATGGTCTCGGCACAATAAGGACATCGCCGCGCCTCGCGTTCCACCTGCGAGAAGGCATAGCCGCAATCGCATAGAAGCGTTCCGGCTGGGTTGTCTAGCTTGCATTGTGGGCAGTCCATCCAGGTGTTTCCTCCAAAAACGATAGTTTAACGCTAGTCGAGACGCAAAAGGATTGGACGGGGCCCGCGCCATCTGAGTTACGGCATGGAGACTTCTCTGCGCCTAATGCTGTGCTCACATCCCGTATGGCCCGAAAACTCGATCTATCTGAAACAGCGGGAGATAATCCCTGGCGTCGTCGATAATGAGATGATCCGATGTCAAAGTGCCTGGACCCGTTCCGTTTCCTTCTGATCTCCCTGGCGGTCTG
>CANNLB010000196.1 GCA_947505565.1 Acidobacteriota bacterium
CCCGCCAGGGAGATCAGCAGGAAACGGAACGGGTCCAGGCACTTTGACATCGGATCATCTCATTATCGACGACGCCAGGGATTATCTCCCGCTGTTTCAAATAGATCGAGTTTTCGGGCCATACGGGCAGGACCTCGGGAGACATCAACAGTCGTGGAGCTAATGCTGAAACTAACCAACCGAGGCGGAGTGACGTCAGATTGAGCTGCGGACGGCTTAGGGAAGAGTACGAATACCAGAAGCGTAATGGCAAAAAAGGGTAAGGATCGTGACATGTTTCGTATCAGGGCTAAGACTAACCATGGAATCATAGCGCGATTTCCGTTACAAGGGAACGGTTCGGAACCCCACCCTTCCGGGGAGCCAAGCTTTAGGTTTGGAGTTTTCCCGGCGTCGTTTCGAAGACACTGGTTTAGGACCTGCTGGCCACGTCATGACAGCCGCAAAAGACTATTCAAGAACCCGGGTACCCCGCTTTCTGAAAGTACGAGTCGTACCCGCCTATCTCCCATCCACTTCCACGGTTTTCGGTTGTGGTTGCTCCTATGCCTGAAAGCTCAAACTCGGAATTTCAGCCATCCTTTGTGGGCCGAAAATATAGAGTGACGTTATTAGAGTCGTCCCCGCGATAAACCAGTTTCCAATGGGAGACCCGTCGGTTCGGCAGCGCCGATTCGCACAATTCAATACCGGACGCGCAATTGTTCGCGCGCAATTCCTGGAGAAATGACTCCGCCGCTCGTTCAGGGGTTTGATCGCGAATCGGATTCCACACGGCAAGTCGAGTCGTCTTGATATACCAGTCGCCGCAGGCACCGTCCCAATCGCCCGGGGTGCTGGCGAGAATAGGCTTTCCTGTCGCTACCCTGTAAATCGGTAGAGCAGCAATGCATAAAAACACAAAAACACAACAACCATGTCTTCTTGCGCGTGCTAACTCTGTTGAGAGTATCGTCGTTTTCTTCAGCCCCGTTCAGCGGCGAGGAATATTGGGACGTCGGTTATCGCCGAGATGCAGTCGAGCAAAGCCGCGTGGTGCGGCACGCACGGTAAGTAATAGGGCGATGGTCAGGGGCGATTGGCGTAGTTGCCGAGGACGGCTCTACCGGGGAAGGTGTTGGGGACGGTTTTGCCCTCTCGCACTACCGCGACTCCATTGACTAGGACGTGGTCGATGCCGGCGGAGAAGCTGAGCCCCTTTTCGAACGTTGCCGTGTCGATGACGCGGGCGGGGTCGAAGACGGTGATGTCGGCGTCGGCTCCGAGGCGGATCCTTCCTTTGTTCTTCAGTTGCGGGGCGATGGGTTCGAGGCGGCGGGCAGGCATGATCGTCATCTTCGCCAAGGCATCCATCAACGGCAGTACCTTCTGCTCTCGGACATAAAGGCCCAGGACTCGCGTAAACGTTCCGGCGCTGCGGGGATGGGCTCCGGGCGCGTACGGCATTCCGTCAGAGGCCACCATCACAAACGGCGAGACCATCGCGCGGCGGATCCACTCCGGCTTCATCAGATGCATGATCACCGCTCCGCCGGCCTTTCGGTTCAGATCGAACGTCTCCTTGGTCAGGCGCTCTCCGGTCTTCACCCATTGGATTTCGCCGTAAGATATGCCGAGACGCTCTTGCCAGCCGTCGTCGAAGATGGTGGATTCAAGGAACGTCGAGGCGGCGGTGTAGGGATAAGCCTCGGTCGTAATATCGAGGCCCTGCTTGCGGACGGATTCGATGAGGTCGAGGACGAAGGGCAGAGAACCGAGGCTCATGCTGTTGACGTGTACGATGTGCAGGGCAACACCGGTGGCGGCGGCGTTGGCGATGACTTCTTGCATCGCCTCCGGGCCCATGGAACGGACATGCGTGTAAATGGGCACCTTCCAGCGCTGGGCCATTTGGAAGACGCGGAAGATCTCTTCGCGGGTGGCACCGGGGTAATACTGATGGGCGACGCCGAGGCCGAGACCACCTTCGCGGAGGCCACGTTCCATGTTCGCTGCGAGCAGCGAGTACTCTTCGGCGGCGGCGAGCGGCTTGTAGCGGCCCTTCATGGAAATTTCGCTCCAACGGTTCGGGCTGTCGTGCCACGACTTGGCCTCGGCGGCGAACTCGGTCATGGACATGGTCCGCATGGCACCGTGGGAGGCTGTGGCGCCGAAGTTCAAGATCGCGTTGTTTTCGCGGGAGCGGAGGAACGCGCCGACGGAGGGAACGCCGACTTCGAGTTCGAGGGCGGTGGTGACGCCGTCATGGGCTTGGTACTCGTTGGCTTGGTTGGTTTGGCCGTGGGCGTGGATGTCAATGAAGCCTGGGGCGACGACGCGACCGGTGGCTTTAAGGGTGGTCTTGCCGGAGAGGGGCTGGGCGGAGATGGCGACGATTTTACCGGCGGTGATGCCGATGTGGCGGACGGCGTCGAGGCCGGATTCGGGGTCCATGACGCGGCCTCCGGCGATGACGAGGTCGAAGCTGGGAACGGACTGGGCGGTGAGCAGCGGGAGGAAGAGGAGGGCGGAAAGTAGTTTCATCGTTAGTCTTTTTCGCGTTCCCAAACTAATTCGCGGGTGGCGGTGGTGGTGGCGGTGAGCGTGAGTCGATTGGCGGTGAATTGATAGGTGCGTTTTAGGTCGGTGCCGACCCAGCTGGGGACCAGGCAGCCTTGGACGTGATGGGTGACGGTCTTCGTTTTTTCGTCGATGTCGAAGGTGCCGAAGTACGAGGCGAAGCCGTCGACGGCTTCGCGGATTTCGTCGGTGGTCGCGTTGCCGACGACGAGGCCGACGCCGGAAGGAACCTTGCCCGCGGGGCGGCCGGGGCGCATGAGCTGGGCGGACATACGGCCGGCCTTGTCGTAGGTGATGCGGCCGACGGGCTTTTCGCCATAAGGGTATTCGGTGCGGCCGTCTTTGTAGCGGCTTTCGCAGCGGATGAGCCTCCAGACGCCGAGAAAGCGGTCGCGGATGGAGGGGGCGGCTTCGAGGGCGGTAGCGGCGGCGAGGGTTCCGATGATATGGCGTCGTTTCATGGTTTATGGCTCGGAGGAGAAGGCGAGGAGGACGTTGCCGGGCATGCCGCCGAAGCGAGAGTAGCCGGAATTCACGAAGAGCATGCCGGCGGCGATGACGGGTCCGGGGCCGTCCATGGAGCCGCCTTTGGCGGTGACTCCGTTGACGGTTGCGAAAGCTCGGGCGGTATCGAAGTCCCAGATGATGCTGCCGTCTTCGGCAGCGAACGCTCGGAGGTGGCCGTCGAAGGCGCCGGAGAAAACGGCCCCGGGAGCGGCGGTGACGGCGGCGGACTGGGCGGGGCTGCAGCCGGGTTTAGCGGGTGGGCAAGGGACACTGGGGGCGTACCAGTTCTTTTTTCCGTCGGTGATGCGGAGGGCCGTGAGGCCGCCGCCTTCGGAGGCATCGACAGAGACGGTCTTGACGTCGTCGGGGGCGGTGGAGGCTCGCGTCTTGCGGACGACGTCAGAGACGGCGGCGTACAACTGCTCCCCGTCGCTGGCCATGCCCCATTGGACACCGCCGAGGACGCCGCCCTTGCCGACGCGGGCATCCCAGAGGATTTCGCCTTTGTGGGCGGGGTCGAGGGCGTAAACGATGCCGGATTTTTGGCCAGCAAGAAGGATGTCGCGACCGCCGGCGGTCGTGACGAGGATGGCGGAGGCACCGAAGTCGAAGTCGGGTCCGTTTTCGGTGGGGCAGTTGGGGCCTTTGTTGGCGCAGGCACTGGTATACACGTCGTTGGCGGTGGTCTGGCGGGTCCAGACGATTTGGCCGGACTTGATATTGAGGGCGACGATCGCGTCGCTCGTGAGGGTGGCGGGCGAGGAGTAGTTATCGCCGGTGGTGACGTAGAGGAGGCCGCGTTTGGAGTCGACGGTGGGGGCAGACCAGATGCCTGCGCCGGAGGGGCCGAGACGGTCAGCCCCGGCGCTGTTGACGCCGTGTTTAGCGGCTGGAGGGACGAGGTAGGTTTTCCAGACGACGGAGCCGTCGGCGACGCGGAGGGCAACGAGGCTGCCGCGAAAGGTGCAGCATGCGTAATTCGGGTTGAGGGCGAGGCCTTCTTCCCAGGAGGCGACGGGCACGAAGACGACGCCATCCTTCGCGACGGCAGAGCCGGTGAGGCGGGCGGCTTCGTGGTCGTCGACGCGGCGCTTCCAGCGGAGTAGGCCGGACTTTGTATCGAGGGCGTAGAACCAGCCGCTTTGGTCGCCGAAGAGGAGCGTTTGGCCGACGGCGAGGGGGGCGGCGCGGACGGGGCCATTGGCGGAGAAGGTCCAGTGGAGGCAACCGGTTTTGGCGTTTAAGGCATAGACGACGCCGGCGGCGCTGCCGATATAGAGGCGGCCGTCGATGAGGGTGGGCGAGCCGAAGGCGGTGACGTCGCCATCGAAGCCGAAGGCCCATTTGAGCTTGAGGTTGCGGGTTTGGGTGAGGCTGAGACCGGCGGGTTGGTAGCGGGCTTGGGAGGAGGTGGGGCTCCAGCCGTTCCAGTTGCCGGTGAGCTTGGTGGCCGGGGTGGAGGAGGTGCAGAGGGCGCTGGGCAGGGGCGGGGCGTCGCTACCGGGGCGGCCGAGGTATTCGGCTACGGCCTCTTTTTCTGGGGTCGTAAGGGTGCGGGCGATGTTAGCCATGACGCCGAAATAGAGCGAGCGGAGGATTTGGGGACGGGAGAGTTTTTGCAGGGCGGCGCGGGGTGGTACGCGGGGGTGGAGGGGGTCATGGCAGGAGGCGCAACGGGTTTGATAGACAGTTGCGCCGGGTGTGGGCGCGGCGACGACTGAACTGGCGGCGCAGAGGAGGACAACGATTGACTCTTTGAACATCGTGTTCCCAAAGTTTACTCCAATGCTAGGCTTCGAGCAGGATGCGTAACATGCGGCGCAGGGGTTCGGCGGCGCCCCAGAGAAGTTGGTCGCCGATCGTGAAGGCACCTAGATATTCGGATCCCATGGCGAGCTTCCGGAGACGGCCGACGGGGATATTCATGCTGCCGGTGACGGCGACGGGGGTGAGCTCGTGCATGCTGGCTTCCCGGATGTTGGGGATCACTTTGACCCACTCGTTGTCGGCGGCGATAAGGGCTTCAATGTCGGCGAGGGGGACGTTCTTTTTGAGCTTGAACGTGAGGGCTTGGCTGTGGCAACGCATGGCACCGACGCGGACACAGAAGCCGTCTACGGGCACCGAGCCGGGGGCGATGCCGAGGATTTTGTTGGTTTCCGCGCCGCCTTTCCATTCTTCTTTGGACATGCCGTCACCGAGATCTTTGTCGATCCAGGGGATGAGCGAGCCGCCAAGGGGGACGCCGAAGTTGGCGGTTTCGGTCGGGGACATCGCGCGTTGGCGAGCGGCGACGCGGCGATCGATTTCGAGGATGGCGCTTTTGGGGTCGGCGAGGAGGTCCTGGACTTCGGCGTAGAGGGAGCCGTATTGGGTGAGGAGTTCGCGCATGTGTTGCGCGCCGCCGCCGGAAGCGGCTTGGTAGGTCTGCGTGCTCATCCATTCGACGAGGCCGGCTTTGTAGAGCGCACCGACGGCCATCAACATGCAACTGACGGTGCAGTTGCCGCCGATCCAATTCGTTCCGCCGTGGGCGAGGGCGGCGTCGATGACGGGGCGGTTGACGGGGTCGAGGATGATGACGGCGTCGTCGGCCATGCGGAGGGTGGAAGCGGCGTCGATCCAGTGGCCGGCCCAGCCGGCGGCGCGGAGTTTGGGGTAGACGGAGGCGGTGTAGTCGCCGCCTTGGGTGGTGATGATGATTTCGCAGCGGGAGAGGGCTGCGAGGTCGAAGGCGTCTTGGAGGGTGGGTTCGTTTTGGGCCTGGGTCGGGGCCGGGCCGCCGGCGTTGCTCGTGCTGAAGAACAGCGGTTCGATGAGGTCGAAATCGCCTTCGGCGGTCATGCGGTCCATCAAAACGGACCCAACCATGCCGCGCCAGCCAACCAGTCCTACAAGTCTCCGGGGGATCATCCTTTCTATTCTACCGAGTGCGGCGTTCTGATACGCTACTCGGAGTGTTAACCCGTCGCCAACTCTTTCCCGTAATCGGTAGTGCCGTGCTCGTGGCGCAGACTCCGAA